>JANMUC010000444.1:0-7895 GCA_031391225.1 Deinococcales bacterium | reverse complement strand
GAACGCGGCAACGAAATGACCGACGTGCTGGTCGAGTTCCCAGAACTCGAAGACCCAAAGACTGGCAACCCACTGATGCAGCGCACGATCTTGTTGGCGAATACCTCCAACATGCCCGTCGCCGCTCGAGAAGCCAGCTTGTACTGCGGTGTGACCCTCGCCGAATACTTCCGCGACCAAGGTTATGCCGTCTCCATGATGGCGGACAGCACCAGCCGTTGGGCTGAGGCGCTTCGTGAAATCGCCTCGCGCCTTCAAGAAATGCCAGCCGAGGAAGGTTACCCACCGTACCTTTCATCACGTCTGTCAGCATTCTACGAACGCGCTGGTCGCGTCAAGACGCTCGAGGGACAAGCCGGTTCGGTTTCGGTCATCGGTGCGGTAAGCCCAGCCGGTGGCGATCTTTCAGAACCCGTTACCCAAGCCACGCTCCGTATTACGGGTGCGTTCTGGGCGCTCGATGCCAGCCTTGCCCGTGCGCGTCACTTCCCAGCCATCAACTGGGCGCAAAGCTACAGCCTGTTCACCAACATCCTCGAGCCTTGGTACCGCGCCAACATCAACCAAAGCTACCCAGAATTGCGTCTCGAGATTCTGACGCTGCTTCAACGCGAAGCCGCGCTTCAAGAAGTCGTGCAACTCGTCGGACCTGACGCGCTGCAAGACGCAGAACGTCTCAACTTGGAGGTTGGACGCATCATCCGTGAAGATTTCTTGCAGCAAAACGGTTACGACAAAGTAGACGCGAGTTGTAGCATGGAAAAAGCTTACGGCATGATGCAAATGATGACCGCGCTGAACAGAACTGGCGAAGCCATGCTGAAAAACGGCGGCAGCATCAACGACTTCCTGAACGACGCAAACACCCTCGAGAAAGTTGGTCGTGCGCGTTTCGTTCCAGAAAATGAATTCCCAGCCTACATGGCGGATTACATGAAGTCGCTCGAGACTGCATTCAAAGCAACAGCGTAAGGAGGCATGACATGGATTTACTGAAAAAAGAATACAACTCAGCCACTTACGTCTCTGGACCACTTTTGTACCTTGAAGGCGCAAAAGATTTGCCTTACGGCGCAATTGTGGACATCACCGATGGCAACAAACGCGTTCGTGGCGGTCAGGTCATCGAAGTTTCTGACGAATTCACTGTGCTTCAAGTTTTCGAGGAAACATCAGGCTTAGACCTCGCCAGCACCAGCGTGAGCTTAGTCGAAGACGTAGCGCGTTTGGGTGTTAGCAAAGAAATGATTGGTCGCCGTTTTAACGGTATCGGTAAACCAATTGATGGTTTGCCACCAGTGGTTGCCGATAAGCGTCTTTCGATCAACGGCAGCGCCATCAACCCCGTCGCTCGAGAGAAGCCAGAAGAATTTATTCAGACTGGTATCAGCGCGATTGACGTGAACATTACCCTGGTTCGTGGTCAGAAGCTGCCGATTTTCTCGGGTTCTGGTCTGCCACACAACGAACTTGCCGCGCAAATTGCCCGTCAAGCCAAAGTGATTGGCGAGGGCGGCGAAGGTTTCGCTGTGGTTTTCGCGGCAATGGGTATCACCCAACGCGAGGTTTCGTACTTCGTCAACGAATTTGAACGCACGGGCGCTTTGGCTCGTTCGGTCTTGTTCCTCAACAAAGCCGACGATCCAACCGTCGAACGTCTGCTGACCCCCCGCATGGCGCTGACCGCCGCCGAATACCTCGCATTCGAGCTTGGTTATCACGTGCTGGTCATCCTGACCGATTTGACGAATTACTGCGAGGCGCTCCGTGAAATCGGTGGCGCTCGAGAAGAAATTCCAGGTCGTCGCGGATACCCAGGTTACATGTACACCGATCTTGCCTCACTTTACGAACGCGCAGGCGTGATTCACGGCAAACCAGGTTCGGTCACGCAAATTCCGATCCTTTCAATGCCAGGTGACGACATCACCCACCCGATTCCAGATTTGACCGGTTACATCACCGAAGGTCAGATTTTCGTCTCGCGTCAACTTGCCAGCGCCGGTATTTTCCCACCAATCAACGTCCAACCAAGCCTGTCGCGTTTGATGGGCAACGGCATCGGTAAAGGCAAAACCCGAGCCGACCACAAAGAGGTCGCAGATCAGTTGTTTGCTTCTTACGCTCGAGGTGTGGATTTGCGTAAACTCGTTGCCATCACCGGTGAAGATGCCCTGACCGACAACGACAAGAAATACTTGCGTTTCGCTGAAGGCTTCGAGCAGAAATTCATCAACCAAGGTGCGGCAGACCGCAGCATCGAACAAAGCCTCAGCATCGCCTGGGCATTATTGAGCGAATTCCCGCGCACCGAGTTGAAACGTATTCGCAAAGAATACATTGAAACCTATTACGGCACGCAAAAAATGTCGGAACTGGTCGCGTAAAGCTCTCAAAGATTCTCGAGAAACGAATGTTCTGAATTTAGAATCTCGAGCCAATGACGAGGGAAGGGCGACCACAAGGGATCGCCCCTACGACACCCAAAAAGAACTAAAAATCTCGAGCAGCCCCACAACAAAGCAATAAAACTCTCTTCTCTCCCAGGAGAGAAGGGTCGGGGATGAGAGGGAACGCAAGACAGCAAAGGAGGTGTAACACATGGCGGAACAAGTCAGTCCAACCCGCAGCAACCTGATCGCCAAACGCGGTCAACGCCGCTTGGCGGTTCAAGGCGTGGATTTGCTGAAACGCAAACGCGACGCGCTGATCGGTGAATTCTTCGCGCTCGTTAAAGAGTCCTTGGCGGCTCGAGAGGCGCTGCAAAGCACCAGCAAGGACGCGTACTTCGCATTGTTCTTGGCGAAAGCTTGGGACAGCCCAGAAGCCGTAGAATCGCTGGCTTTGGCACGCAAAGCAGGACTCAACCTCGAGCTTTCAGTCGAAAGCATTTACGGTGTGAAAGTCCCCAAGATTGTCATGCCAGAGATCAGCAAAGAACTCCCCTTCAGTCCTATTGGGGCTGGTGCTCGTACGCTCGAGGCGGCAGGACAATTTCAGAACGTGGTTGAAGCGCTCATTAACGTGGCAGCCACCGAGAACAAATTGCGTCGTATTGGTGAGGAAATCAAAAAAACCTCAAGGCGCGTCAATGCGCTCGAGCAAATTGTCGTGCCCGACATTACGGCACAGATTAAAGGTATTTCGGACGTGCTCGATCAACGCGCACTCGAGGAAGTCACAACCTTGAAACGCATCAAAGCCAAAATTGATGCTGAAGATTCAGATGAAAGCGGCAAAAAGATTGCGTCACAGATGGTTGGCGCAGGACTTTAAAACAAAGCTTTTGCTTTTCCGACCCCCGAAACTCGAGACTCGGGGGTTTTTGATTTCTCGAGCGTATTTCTTAAATCAGTGAACGCCGCCCTCGGTCATGCTTGCCGCCGAATTGATGGCAAACCGCACGTTCTTGCGAAATTCGTGCAGGTTGCTCGAGTTGACATAGGTCATGGCGCTTTGCAAACCCTCCCGAAGTCGTGTCACAGCCTCGCCAGCGTTTTGGTGGAAGGCGTGAAGAGTCTGGCTCGAGCCTTCAATAAAATTGCGTTTTTCGGTCACGAGTGTGCTCGCCATGCCGAACAAATGCACGCCAGCCAACTTGCCGCCCTCGAGGATCAGCACTTCGTCTTCAAAACTGCCCGAGGCAAAGAATTTGCCCATCATGACGCCTTCTGAATACACCAGCGCTTTGACAAAATCGCCTGCCGCATTCACGCCACCATCGGAAATCAATTGCACATCGGTGTAGCCAAGTTCTGCCCTGGCAGCATAAATTTGCTCGAGTACGGTTAACTGCCCAACGCCGACGCCAGTGTTGATGCGGGTGGTGCAGACCGAACCAGGTCCGACGCCGACTTTAATCACAAAATGTTGAAAACCAGATAATTTCATCAGCCAGTACGCGAAGACAAAGCCCTCCACGCTGCCCACGTTGCCCAATATGATGCCTTGCTTCACGCCCAAGCCTCGAATTCGCTCGAGTAAGGGCAATACTGCAATATTTGCGCCGTGCGCAATGTCAATGCTGGCAAAAGCCAAATTAGGTTCTTGAAAAACGGCTTTTAGAAAATTGCCGGTTTCGTTAATGCCCAGCGCCACACCGACCAGCGCGGGCGCACTCGAGCGAACATCCTCGAGTCTTGCCGCGTCGGATAACCCCACCCGAGGCAGAATATGAACCCCACCCCGACCTTCTTGCCAGACATCTCGAGCGAACCTGGAACGCATGAACGACATGCTCGCGCCAAAAGCGGGGAACAACTCGAGGTCAGAATGCACGCCATGAAAAGCCTGGTTGACATTGACGCCTGTCCTCGAGAGAGGACGTGACAAAAACGTTGGCACGATGGCTTTGTCAGCGAAGGTGTAATACACCTGACTGTGATCGAATTGATATCGACTGAGCGCTTCCTCGGTGCGGGCAATCACTTCAGAAGCCAGGTCGAGTTTGGGTGTGGTCATGGGGTAAGTTTAGCTCAAAACCAAACTTTAAACAGTCGCTCGAGAAACGAAAATGGACTCGGGATTGACCCGAATCCATTCTGGTAACACTCGAGAATTTAAAGGCTGGTAAAGCTTTTGTTGATGGTTGGTTCAGTGCCGCAAGCGTTAAAAGTGATTTCAATAAAGCCATCACCACTGTTGTTCGCCAGCGTGCCGCGCAGTTTGCCACCAACAATCTTCAGGCGGTCGGTGCAAGTTGGGTCGTACTGCAATGCTTGAATGGTGGACACGGTGTACGTGCGGCTCTTGGTGTCACGGTTGTAACTCCAGTTGCCAGCCAGCGACGCTGTGCCTGCAGGCAGTGGTTGACCCATCACAATCGAACCAGCGGTGGTGGCGTTAAACGTGTAATTCCAAAGGTTGGTGATGGTGGCGGTGGGTTCATCGGTGACGCTGCGGGTCACGGTGATGTTGTGGCTTTGAACGACTTGATCGGCTGTTTTGCGTGGACTGCGGCTACCCTCGCGAACCTCGGTCACGGTTTTGCCTGTGATTTTGTTGGTGTTGGTTTCGGTCAGGTCGCTGGTCGAATCAAAACCCCACACGCCAGCCACGCTCGAGGGATCGGTGATCAGCAATGTGCCAGTTTTGGTTGAAGCGAAAATCACACCATCTTTAGAGCAATCAAAAGTGTAGGTTGCCGTGTCTGGTACGCCATCACCATCGGTATCCACCAGAGGGGAAGGGGTGATGGTCACACAAGCAGGACGGGCGCGTAAATTCGAGGGCGTGCTTTCACCAAAGCTCAGCGAATTGACCGAGTTTTCAACCGTCACCAGGCTGCTCGAGCTGACCAATTCATCAGTCATGGCACTGGCAGTGGCGTTCACCTCAGCGCTGGTGGGGTTGGTGGTTACTTGCGAACCACCAGCGTTACAGGCAGCCATCATCGCGGCGAGGGTCAGAACAGCTCCGAATTGAATAACGTTTTTCATTGTTTCTTCCTTTCACTGGACAAGCCAGACGCGCAAGGTTTTGAGGCTCGAGTGGTTCAAACCTCTTGGAATGAACTTTAAAAAACATGGCGTTCCAAAATCGTTTCAAACAAAACCTCGAGCGACCAGATCAGCGTTCCAAACAAAAAACCTCCCAGAACGAGAGGTCAAGATTCTAACTCGAGGAGTTTAAAAAACTCGAGACACCACGGGTTCAGTTCCGCAAGCTTGGAAGACGATCTTGATTGTGGTTTTTGGTACTGTCAGACGCAATTCACCACCGACAATACGTTGACTGTCACAGCTTGGATTGTAAATCAATGCCGCCTTGGTTGATGTTGTCAGCACTAGAGCAACTTTGTTCCCGACCGTGAATTCATTGCTGCCCGTCAGCGTGAACGTTCCCGCAGGAAGCGGCTGATTGAGGTCAATCGTGCCAGCCCCAGAAACTTGATAGGCGAACGCCATCTTATTGACCAAAGTCACTGGTGCACGTAAATTAACCTGGCGAACCAAGGTGATGTTGTGGGTTTTTGTCAATGAAGTGTTCCCAGATTGCGTGATTTCCCTCGTGCCATCCCGAGTCTCGGTAAATTTCGGTTTTAAAGCTGGCTCACGCACGTATTTTAAGGCAGATATGGTTTCTCGGTAACTGTGATCTGCGGTTGTTGGCTTGGTATCCTCGAGTTTGATTTGACCACCAAGCGTTTGCGTGCCACCACCACGAATGGCAGGAACATCTTGTTTGCACTTGGCTTCATCGAATACATAAGTGATGCTGTCAGGAATACCGTCAGAATCTGAATCTGTGTTTGAACCAACGATGGCGAGGCAACCCGCAGGTAAGGCTCGAGATTGGACTGAGCGGGTTTGAAGTTCGGAGGCTGGAATGCTCAGACCACCAACTCCTGTGATTGCATCGGAAATGCTGGTGCTCGAGGCAGCATTTTCGGTTTCGCTGATGACTGTGCTGCTTAAGTCTTGCAAGTCTTCGTCATTCAGGTCATCTGTACTATTGTTTTGATTGCAGCCGCTGAAACTCAAAACAAGACCACACAAAAGAGTGGCACTGAGATTTGATTTGAGTAATTTTTTCATCACAACTCCTTGGAATTTTAGATTTAACGTAAACCACCAGAATTATCAGTATGACTGAAAGCTTTTAAATACTGCATCAATTCGCAAAGATCATCAAAACGAACGTGCTTGTTGGGTTCTGGACCTTCCAGAACAACGCGCCATTTTTGATCGCTGACCGAGTGTTTCATGCGAAGTTGAAAAACAATTTCAGGCGGTGAGTTTTGAGGTTTCGTCATGCCGTTTTCTCCTATTTCACACCCTAGGGGAAGCAGCGTTCCAAAAACGTTCCAAGAATTGACTCGACTTTCAAATACTTGCATATAATTCAAGAAAAGACTGTTGCAGTTGAGGTTCTGACTCGAGGCTTTGAACCAATTCGTTGCGGTATTTTGTCAGGCTGGACTCTACTTTTTGCGCCAAATGATCATGCTGAAGAAACGCATAAGCTTTTTTCATGGCAACCAGCAATTGAAAAGCCTCGAGCTTAGGAATTCTGTTTGAGTTGAAGAACGCATTCGTAGTTTGTAATTGTTGTTCTAAAACATTCATGTTTATTGGTTGATTAAGCAGTGCCTCAAGTTGGATGCTTTGAGCGCGTGCTTCTAGCCAAGTCGGACCAGAGAAATCAGCCAGCGTTTGTAGGGCGAGCGAAACACTTCCAACCTCGAGTTGTACCTGTGCCAAGGTGGTGACGAACATCAAGCGATGCTCAATTGGGGCTTGTCCGAGTGAATCTTGAATTTTTTCAAGTCTTGACAATGCAGATTTAGGTTTTCTGTTGAGCACTTCAATTCGTGCTTGAAGCGTCTCAAATAAAAGAACAAAAGCATTGATCCCAGTTTCTTGAATCAAGCTCGAGGTTTTCTCAAGATGGATTCGTGCGTGTTGTATCGCCCCAAGATCAAGGTATGCGTCTGAAATAAATAACCGTTGAAGTACCTGTTGAATGGGCAATCCAAGTTCATCACTTAACTTAAGTCCAGTTTGCGCGACTTGAATAGCTTCTCCAAACTGCCCAATACGCCGTTTGATTCGTGCGAGCATGCTGGTAAATTGACTTTCTCGAGCTAGCATTTTTTTACCTGAAAGTTCCAAGCCTTCAAGTACAACATTCTCAGCAGTTTCAAAGTAGCCATTTTGAATAAGTTCCTCGGCTTGAATGACCAAAACAAATGCCAGCACCCGTTCAAATCTCATCTCTCTGGCTTGCTTCACCGCCCTCTCGAGCATTTCAAGCGCCTGTTCCGACTGCCCCATCGCACCGAGCATCTGTCCAATCTGTGCCAGCATGGTGATTTCTGAATCGTGCTTGCCAATTTTCTGGTATGCCGCGTGTGAAGCTCGAGCGTGTTTCAAGGCTTTGGGCAGGTTGCCTTG
>JANMUC010000429.1:0-2041 GCA_031391225.1 Deinococcales bacterium | reverse complement strand
AGTGTTGAACGGGTGGAAGAAACAATGCCATGCCGATGACCGCCAGGTACGAAAGCTGGAATCCTAAGTCGAAAATCCATTTTGGCTCGAGCAGCAAAGCAAAAATGGCGCTTAAACCAATGGTCGGCATGATCTCGAGCTTGCCACGACCAAGCCATTGCGAAATTAAAACCGCAACGCCCATTAAAGCGGCTCGCGTGACGCTGGGACTTGCGCCAGTGACCAGCGTGTAAAAAACCAGAAGTCCAATGAGGGCTGGGTAACGCCAAACGCCCAAGAATGCCATTACAAAGCCAAGTGCGGCAACCAAAAGCGTCACTTGCTGCCCCGACAATGCCAGAATGTGCGACAAACCAGAACGCGCAAAAACGTCGCGCCAGGTCAGGTCATTCTCGAGGTTGGGAAGGCTTGAAAGATCATCGGTTTCGCCCAAAATCAAGGCATTCATAAACGCGGCTTCTCGAGGTTGAAGATTGGCTTTCACTCCAGCTTCGAGGTGCGCTCGGGCTGGCTCGAGAACATTTTGTCCAGGCAATCGGGTGCTCGAGACAAGTCTTAAGCCGTGCAACACACCACGACGGGCGAGCCACGCGCCAAGATCAAACGCGCCAGGATTGCGATACCAACTGATTGCCTCGAGCCTGCCTTTGACACGCCAACGCCCAGGGCTTAAATCTTTGCGCGGCGAGACGCTCAAACCGCCGCGATTGGTGTAAAGCACGCGTCCGTCAAAATAGCCTTCAAACTCGAGCACACGTCCCTCGAAATTGGCGAGTGGGTCTGGTTGATGTGCAGTGATACTGTAACGCCAGAATCCAAATGGAATCAGCAACCCCGCCAGCAACAAGGCAAAGCCAATATTGCTTTGGATTCTCGAGAGTCCAAAACCCAAAGCGGCAATGGCAAGCGCGATCAGCAACACAAAAACCACGGGCGCACCAGTCACCTCGAGCAAAATCCCTGTAACCAACGCGACTGCACCAAAAACAGGAAACGTTGCAAAACTCGAGAAGAGTCTGGCGTGCGGGTTACTATTCATTTTAGAATTTCACGCGAGGCTCAAGTTTTTTCAGCATGCTCGGACCAATGCCTTTGACTTTATCCAAATCATTCATGCTCGAGTACGGTCTGCCCGCGATCAATTTGGCTGCCATTTTTGGACCGACTCCAGGCAGGTTCTCGAGGTCACTCGCGCTGGCAGTGTTGATGTTGATGCGCTCGGTTGGCGCACTGGTGGCGCTTGAAGTCCCAGCACTCAAGGTTTCAATGGCGTTTTTGCTTGGCACGCGCAATTGCTCGCCATCCTCGAGAATCTGCGCAGGATTGACCAGGCTTGCCTCGGCGGTTGCACGATAACCACCCGCTGCCCGAATGGCGACTTGCGCACGGGCACCAAATGGCAAGGTGTACAAACCAGGTTTATTGACCTCGCCCGCCACATTCACTGTGATTTGTTTTTGCTCGAGCTTGAATGGTGCGGCGTCATTGCTGGTAGGTTTTAAAGCCCAGAAACCTGCGCCGCCAACAGCAGCCAACAACGCGGCAGTCACAGCCAGTTCTTTAGGTTTGATCGCCATGAATTGTTTTAGCACAGATTGAAGTCTCTCAAGCCGATATTGCGCACATCGATATGGGCGGCTCGAGCCATGTCAGACTCTAACCCGATACAATAATTAGTTCCATGAGTTCAAGCGATTCTGCCAGCACGCATTATTCAACCCTTCATTCTCGAGATGCCACGACGGAAACGCACTCTTTGGCTTTATGACTTGTGATAACATGACCCCAAAGCGTGTCAGTTGCATGATAGACGCCGAAAATGGTGTTTGGGGGTTTAACGATGAGGAATTCAAGTTCTAAATGGTTGAGGGTGGCAGCAATCTCGGTACTGACATTGGGACTCGCCCCAGTGTTCGCTCAAAAAACCGCCGATTGTCCAGATGTGCCAGCCCTGGAAGCCAAAGTTAAAGGCGAGGGCAGTGTCGCCAATCTGGTTTCTCTCGGTCAAGGGTACCTGTGCGTAGGCAAACCTAGTCTTGCG
>JANMUC010000425.1:0-3890 GCA_031391225.1 Deinococcales bacterium | reverse complement strand
GGTTCCAAAAGTTTATAATAAGACAAAAAAAGATGAGTCATCTTGCCGAGATCTATGAAGTGATAAAGTCGGTCATGGAAGATGCCACTAGCCTCTTCAAGGCCTTGCCTGTTGTACCGGACACACTCACGAATTCATGACGCTCCAATCGGAGAGTGAACACCCGAGCGGGCTTTCGGATCACGAATTTGACAGTTTGTTCACCACCGACAAACCCATTATTTTTGCCTATCACGGTTATCCGTGGTTGATTCACAGGCTGACCTACCGCCGCACCAACCACCACAACTTGCACGTGCGCGGTTACAAAGAGGAAGGCACGACCACCACCCCGTTTGACATGACGGTCTTAAACGACCTTGATCGTTTTCATCTGGCGGGCGATGTGATTGACCGAGTGCCACGATTGCAAGCCATCGGTGGGCATTTCAAGCAATTTTTGCGCGACAAGCTGGTCGAGCACAGCGAGTACATTCGGCAACACGGCGACGACCTGCCCGAGGTGCGCGATTGGGTCTGGCGCTACTGAGCACAAAGCTCGAGATTTGAGGACTCGAGGCACTTGGTGTGCAGATGGTAATGCCTTGGTAACGATGACCTTGTAACCTTGGCTCGAGATTCATGACCCATGTGAAGTATTCTAAGTTCTTCAACTTTCATGAATCGGGAAAGCAAGTCTCGAGTTCAAAATCGAATGAACCATTTCACCGCGTGGCTGAGGCACGGTGCGCAGATGCCTATGTTGGGGTGATTTTCGGACTGGCGTAAGCAAGGAGCACACATCATGAAAGCAACAGATCGCACTTTAATTCAACAAGATGTTCCGCCAGTAAAGGCAACTCAGAATGGCAACGTTCAGCGCAGCCGTTGGGCGTACATTCTAATTGCGCTTGGCGTATTTTTTCTGATCGAAAAAATTGGTTTCAACACCAATGGAATTTGGAACGCCATTGGCGCGTGGTATCCGCTGGTGTTGATTGTCTTGGGAACGGATTTTTTAACGCGTTCCTATCCTTGGGGACGACCACTGACCCTAGCATTGGTGGTCATCACGGCATTGTTCATGCTGATTTGGAGCTTCAATCAATCCGCGATTCCGCAAGGTTTTAGACAAGAAACTGTGGTTGAAGCCATCACCGCAGCTCGAGCCGAAATTCAACTGACCACCACCGTCGGTAAGCTAGAGATCAGCGCCAACACCACAGGAAAGTTGATTGATGGCAAGCTCGAGTTAAACGGCAGTGATCGTCTCGAGCGCGAGGTTTCGACGCGCAACGGAGGACAATTTGTACGGCTCGAGGCGGTCATGAAAGGCGCGAACATTGGCTTGCCAAATTTCTTAAACAACCGAAACTCGAGTTGGGTCGTTGGACTTGCGCCGAATGTACCGCTCGTGCTGCGAATCAAAACGGGTGTTGGAAGCTCGAGACTGAATTTGCGCGGCTTAAGGGTGACAGACTTCAATTTGGGCAGTGGTGTGGGTCAGACGGTCGTCACACTGCCAGCGTTGGGGCGCGTGACCGCCCGAGTTGAAAGCGGTGTCGGCGAGACGAACATTTTCATTCCGCGCGGCATGGAATCTCGAGTTCGTGTCTCGAACGGCATTGGGGCAGTCCAAATTTCGGGCGATTACCAACGCGTCGGTGATGTGCATACCTCGAACGGTTTTGAAACCGCCGGCAACCGCGTCGAACTCGAGATTGACGGCGGCATTGGACGCATCAGCGTTGAAACAGAACGTTGACGTTCGAGAAAATCCTGCCCGCAACGTACACAAACAAGTAACGACACGGTAATGCCGATGCTCGAGTTTGATGGTCTGAGAGGTTGGACATGACGGTCAAAGAACGCGCTTTTGAAAATTTTGCCCCAGCCATCCTGCGGGTGTATCACCGTGACGAGAAGGCTTTTTGGGCGGCTGTGACCGCGCCGTTTTTGACGAACAACATTTCACTGCTGACCAGGTTGCGGCACTTTAAGGTTGATCTTGGACTGCTGACCGTCTTCAAAGGATTAGAAGACGCGGCACAAGCGACTTTAAAAGAGTTCGGCGCTCCGCTCGGTTTTGATGTCACCGCCTGGAAAAGCAACCGCCCTGGGTACTTCAAAGATGCCTATCCGATCTTCGCGTTTCTGGCAGTTTGGATGGACGAAGAAGGCTTGGATGACCTTGTTAAAAACTTTGCGAACATCTTAAAAGCTGGCGTGTTCGCGGTGGCTGGCTACGGGATTTTGGATGCGAACGTGGACACTGACACGCCATCCTCGGTTGAAATTTTGACCGCTCAAATTTTGATTGCCGAGTACGAAACGCTTGTCTTGCAAATTTTTGGTGTTTCCAAAATCAACCTCGAGATCATGCACCAGATGCGAAGCCTGTTTTTGCAAGCCGAAATCAAAGAGAAATCCGTGCGTGGCAAAACCAGCCCTTACAGTTTTGAGCATCCCAAAGAGTTGGGCGCGAAAGGAGCGAACAGCGTTGCCCCGTTCATGCTGAGTCTCGAGCGGCTGGGACGGGCTTCAGTTATTCCAGATTACTGGGAGGTGTTTTTGTTGTTCGGAGCCGCCATTCAGATGATTGACGATTGGAAAGATTTGGAGGGCGACCTGGCTGTCGGGCATTACTCTTATGTGACTTTGGGTTTTGAAAAAATCTCGGCGCAAAAAAACCCAAAAAAGATTGCGTCCTTGCTTCGGCACGACCAAAACGTGTGCGCCAGACGTTTGATTGCAGCAAAGACATGATTGCCCAAGCTCGAGTGATTTTGAGCCGATTGAACGATTCGTATCTGGTCAAGCTGGTGGATGTCACCGAAGCGCGGCTTGACTCGTACTTTCGCAAAGAATTGAAGATGACCTGACAGAAAAGAGAAAGTGAAACCATGAACCTTAGAGACAAACTCCATGAACTGATTGATGACATGTCATCCAGTGAACTCGAGTTGTTCGATTTGATCTTTGAACAGCGCCGCCGAACCCTTGAAGCTCGAGTGCCACGTGATCTGGCGGAGATAACCGAATTTAAGCGTTTACTCGAGCAACTGACCGAGCCGCGTTCGGTCTTCGTTTCTGGACAGGAGTCATGATGGACATTGTCAAAACCATTTTCGGATTCATTCACATTCTGGGGCGCTCGAGCGCAACTGATTACGGGGATCATTTTGCTGGCACTGGTCGAAATGACGGAGCAAAACGTTCATCACTTAAAGTTTGCCCTCAAATTGGTTGTCAACGTGATCGTTGTCGGCATCCTCGAGTCGAGCCGTAAAAGTCTTTCAAACACGGCGTTTCAGGCTGCCATGGGACTCTCAATTTTGAACGTGGCGCTGGCAACGTTCTGGACGACCAGCAGCGAGGGTTAGGAAATTGCAGGGGGTATCTCGTGCGAGATTTGATGCGTTCGCTGTTGTTCATCAAATTAATCCATACGGCGGTTTTTATTGCCATGAACGTGTTTTTAGCCATCCTGATCTTCGAGGTGATTGCTGACCGAATCTCTTTTCTTTCATGGCTTTCTATTGCCGCACTGCTGATCGAATCGGTTGTGCTGGTCGCCAACGGTTGGCGTTGTCCGATTTCAATTTACGCCGAAAAAATTGGTGCAACCGATGGACACGAGAGCGATATTTTTCTGCCACTGTGGTTCACGGACCAGATTCCTCTTGTTTACGGCAGCATTCTGGCAATCACACTGTTGTTCTTTGTGATTCGGTTGCTGAATTAAAGCGCTCCCTCGAGTTGCGAAAAAAGTGAACTTCGGTTTTTACGCCAGCCGCCCGATCAAATCCCACCTCTCGAGCAAGCGTGAAAGGAGAATGACATGACGCTCGAACCAAATCTACGAAGGTCTTTCTCGCTCGGTCAGACATAAGGCTCGAGCTGGTATGAAG
>JANMUC010000355.1:0-2818 GCA_031391225.1 Deinococcales bacterium | reverse complement strand
TTAAAAAATTACTCGAGCAAGCCGGTTTTGAAGTTAAAAGTGTTGTGTCTCATTCGGGCGGTATATTCATGAACAGCAGTCCTCGCTTTGTTGTGGTTGCGCTGAAAAAAGCAATCCTGAACGGGAGCTGAAGGGTGATTTTGTAACATTGTGCTACCGTCTTGATAGTGTAATTGGCAGGAGGAACCTGAATGAACAACCAAACCGTTCACGTTCAAACGCAAGCAGACAACCGCGCTGTTTACGTCAAACCAAACCTCGAGAATCATCCCCAATACAAAACGATCACAACTCTTTGTTGCAGCACTGGGACATTTATTGGGCAACCTCTTGATCTGATTTCCAACCCAGGACTGGAATTGATTTCCGACCCCGTTGACCTTGGGATTTAAAACCATTTGATCTCGAGTCACGACGAATTTAGGTTCGTCGTTTTTTTCTGGCGGCTCGAGCCTTCAAAGGCGTGTAACATCGGACATGAAAACGACTTTTAAGACCAGCGTCAAAGCCATTGGCAACAACACTGGTATCGAAGTTCCTGAACAGAACATGACAGAGCTTGGGTCATCAAAAAAACCTGCGGTCAAAGTCAATCTTTCGGGTTACGAATATCAGAGCACCGTAGCAGTCATGGGTGGCAAATTCATGATTCCCCTCAGCGCCGCGCACAGAACGGTGGCAAAGCTCAAAGGCGGCGATACCATCACGGTCACGCTCGAGCTTGACCAAATGCCGCGCAGCGTCGAACTTCCCGAGGATTTGGCGGCGGCACTCAAGGAATCTGGCACACGTGCAACCTTTGATTCCTCTGCGCCTTCAAAACGCAAGGAATTCGTGCGTCAAGTTTTGGAAGCGAAAACCCAGGAAACTCGAGTGCGCCGAATTGAAAAGGTTGTGGCGCAACTTAAAGCTTGATGAGTTTAGCCTCACCGATTTTGATTTAGACTCGAGTCAGACAATACAAAACTTGAATTGACCTTAAAATTTGGGAGATTCTCGGTTTGTTCACCCTGCTAGGAGTAAACTGATGCTGACCGTGGATTCCAGCCTCCCCAAACCCCAACCCGCCCCAAGTCTGAAAAAGCGTCTGGTACAAATTGCCAGGGCGCTGACCAAACCGTTGTACGGTCTGTACGAATTGCGCCTCGAGCGTGAAGTCAGGGCTGCAAGCTTGCCGCAACATATTGGTCTTATTTTGGACGGCAACCGCCGTTTTGCCAAAGCGCTCGGGCTGGACGGCAAACTTGGTTACGATTTTGGCGTGGACAAAGCCCACGAGGTGCTGGGTTGGTGTCTCGAGCTTGGGATTCCGGCGGCAACGATTTGGGTGCTGTCCACCGACAACGTCACCAAACGCGACCCGAGTGAAGTCAAGCATTTAATGCACCTGTTTGAACGCGAAGCCCGCAACCTTGCCAAAGACCCTAGGATTCACAACAACCACGTGCGCGTTCGGGCTATCGGGCGGCATGACTTGTTCCCAGAGGATGTGCTCGCCAGCCTTCGTGACCTCGAGACTGCCACCGCCCATTACGAGGGCATGTTGTTGAACATTGCGGTTGGTTACGGCGGACGCGAAGAGATTGTTGATGCCGTCAAAAACCTGCTCTCGAGCGGCGCAAAAAACGGCGAGACGCTCGAGAATATCGCGCAAAATTTGACCCCCGAACTCATCGGACAGCACTTGTACACGGCTGGCATTCCAGACCCCGACTTTATCATTCGTACCAGCGGCGAAGTGCGTCTGGGCGGCTTTTTACTCTGGCAAAGCGCTTACAGCGAATACTATTTTTGCGACGCCTACTGGCCCGATTTCCGCCGCATCGATTTCTTACGCGCACTTCGGGCATATTCCGCTCGAGAAATCCGCCTTGGACAATAATGCGCCACCATCCCCAAAACATTTGTTAAGCGTTGATTGGGATTATTTTTCGGGCAGCGCTGAACTCGTTTTCGATTCGCCTTTTTGGGGAACTCGAGACACGGATTTTGACCGATCTGAGGCGTGGGTGGCTCGAGCCTTGAAACGCGGTGGCTCAAATTTTGATGTTTTACGCGATGATTTTCCATTAATGGGGAATCCGTTTGAACTCTTAAAATTCGCTGGTCTTCCCTGTTATGCCACAGTCAGCCACAGCGATGCTTACGCCTTGATTGAACGTTTAGAACTCTCGAACGTAGTGAATTTGGATTCACATCATGATTTGTTTTCTTCCAGTGGTGACCCAACTCGGGTACGACCTGGAAATTGGGCTGGTTTGGCGCTCGAGCACGGTTTGATCTCGAGTTACACCTGCATTTATCCCGCCTGGCACGAAAACGTGCGGGTGACTGAGGGTTTTGATCTGAGCCGTACCAAACTCGAGCTTCCAGAACGTTTCCGTAGGGGATGGTCTGAGACCATCCCCTACACCATCCCCTCGTTGCAACGCGGAATGCCGAAGCTCGAGCCAGCCCATTTCGGCGCGGTGTTGCTGGTGCAAAGCCCCGCCTGGACAAATCCGCTTTACGATTCCAAGTTTCTCGAGTTGTGCCAAGGCTTGAATGCCGAAATCATCTCACCAATTCTCGAGCGACCCTTCAAAAACGACTTCAAGACGCCCATGTGACATTCGCCAGACATGACAAGGTTAAACTGGTGCTAATGCCTTGGATTTCTTTTGACCTCGATGGAACAATTTGCGACTGGCCCTTTAACAAAGCCGTTTTTATCCCAATGCGGGCGCACCTAGACCCGCACGTGCTCGAAGCCATGCGCCAAGAGTATTTCAGTCGTTTAGGCTCAAGCGACCCTGTGAACGCCTTTGATTGGGACGGC
>JANMUC010000473.1:0-2452 GCA_031391225.1 Deinococcales bacterium | reverse complement strand
GCCGCGAGCACTTCGAGATTCGGACGCACAACCGTCTGGTTGACATTACAAACCCAACCAAAAAGACGATTGATTCGTTGATGACGCTCGACCTGCCGAGCGGTGTCGACATCGAAATCAAAACCGTTGGAGGTGCATGAGGATGAAGGGTATTCTCGGCACGAAAATTGGCATGACGCAAATCTGGAAGAACGATAAAGCCATTCCAGTCACGGTTGTCCTCGCGGGTCCATGCCCAGTGGTTCAACGCAAAGTTCCTACCACCGACGGTTACAGCGCCGTGCAATTGGGCTTTGGTGAAGTGCGTAAGAAGAACTTAAACAAACCCAAACTCGGACATCTCGAGAAGAGCAAGGTTGGTCCTGTGCGTTTCTTGCGTGAATTCCGTGATTTTGCGCCAGAGGGCGATGTTGTCGCTGCCGACGTGTTCACCGATGGCGAACGTGTTGACGTGATGGGCATTACCATTGGTCGCGGACATCAGGGTGTCATCAAACGCTGGTCGTTCTCGGGTGGTCCTGCCTCGCACGGTGCGAAGAAGTGGCACCGTCGCCCAGGTTCGATTGGTCAACGCAAAACCCCAGGTCGCGTTTACAAGGGCAAGAAGATGAGCGGACATTACGGTGTCGAGCGCGTCACAACAGGCAACCTCGAGATTGTCGAAGTTCGCGCATCAGAGAATTTGCTCCTGATTAAAGGCGCAGTTCCTGGCTCGAACGGTGGCTTGGTGGTCATCAAGGCTGCGAAGAAAGCTGTTTACAAGAAGGGTGGGAAGTAAGCATGGCGACGGTGAAAATCATCGGCGCGAAGCCTGGTTCGCTCGAGTTGGCATTGCCGGACATCAATCCGTCGGTGTTGTTCGATGTGGTGCAATGGCAACTCGCCAAACGTCGTGCGGGCACAGCCAGCACGCAAACCCGTGCAACGGTTTCTCGTACGGGTAAAAAGATTTACTCGCAAAAGGGTACCGGTAATGCGCGTCACGGTGATCGTGCCAGCCCGATTTATGTCGGTGGCGGTGCGGCATTCGGACCCAAGCCACGCAGTTACGATTACGCCCTGCCGAAAAAAGTCCGCGCTTTGGGCTTGAAAATGGCAATCGCAGATCGTGTCAATGAAGGCAACGTTCACGCGGTTGACGGCTTTAACCTCGACGGCAAAACCAAGAGCTTTATTGCTTGGGCAAAAGCCAACGGTTTTGACGGTTCTCAGCGCGTGTTCTTGGTGACCAATGACGACAATGCTCGTCGCGGCGCTCGCAACTTGCCTTGGGTCACACCAGTCAAAGCCGCAGGTTTGAACGTTTACGACATTTTGCGCCATGAAGTGCTCGTGGTTGACGCCTCGGCGCTCGAGGTTTACAAAGGTGGTGCCCAGTGAACGCATTTGATGTGATCCAATCGCCACTGCTTTCCGAAAAAGCCTACGCCACCTTCGCTGAGGGCAAGTACACTTTTTGGGTTCACCCCAAAGCCAACAAAACCCAGATCAAAAACGCAATTCAAGTCGCGTTCAAAGTCAAGGTTATGGACGTGAACACCCAAAACGTGCGCGGCAAAGCCAAGCGCGTGGGTCGTTTCGCAGGCGAGACTGCCGCCCGCAAGAAGGCAATTGTCCAACTTGCAGACGGTCAGAAAATTGCGGCACTCGAGATTCAGTAATCATTCAAGTGACAAGCGCAGTTGTACGTGATAGGGTGAGAAGTTGCCTCGAAATTCTCGAGCGGCTAGTATAAGGAGTTTAGGAAGATGCCGACCAAGTCATATCGTCCGTATACGCCAAGCAGGCGATACATAACGACGCTGGATAACAGCGAATTATCGGATAAGCGCCCGGAAAAGTCGCTGACTGCACCGTTGCATAAAACGGGTGGTCGGGGTAATACCGGTCGCATCACCTCTCGATTCCGTGGTGGCGGACATAAACGAATCTACCGCATTATCGATTTCAAACGCCGCGACAAAGCGGGCGTGCCTGCCAAGGTTGCTTCGCTCGAGTACGATCCAAACCGTACCGCCAACATTGCGCTGCTTCACTACGTGGACGGCGAAAAGCGTTACATTCTTGCACCAGAAGGTTTGAAAGTTGACGCCATGATCGTTTCAGGACCAGAGGCAGAACCTCGAGTCGGAAACGCCATGCCGCTTCGTTTTATTCCTGTCGGTACTGTGGTTCACAGTGTTGAACTCGTACCGAATCGCGGCGCAAAAATGGCACGTTCGGCTGGTACGAGCGTTCAGTTGCAAGGTAAAGAGGGCGATTACGTCGTGCTTCGTTTGCCTTCAGGCGAGTTGCGCCGTGTTCACACCGAGTGTTACGCCACCATCGGCGTGGTTGGCAATGCCGATCACAAGAACGTCGTTGGCGGTAAAGCAGGACGCACCCGTTGGAGAGGACGTAAGCCACACCAACGCGGTTCAGCCATGAACCCTGTTGACCACCGTGTGGGTGG
>JANMUC010000293.1:0-8782 GCA_031391225.1 Deinococcales bacterium | reverse complement strand
CAAGGCAGCTTGTGCAATTAACGCGTCAAATATTGCGCCACCAACAAGGTTAAGGTGGCTGACTCGAGCTATCACGGCGTTGTAATCAGATGCACCAAATTCGATGATTTCAAAATGCTGGAGTGTGTCTTCTAAAAATTCTTTGGCGATCAATGCAGGCATGGGTGTTTTTGGGTAACGTGTCGCAACAGAATAGAATTCAGCAAAAGTATGGACACTCACGCAACCAATGATCTCTTGGTCTAAAACGCGGTCTAATTGCTTGGCAGCCAGTGAATTCCATTCATGATTTAGAAAAGCGATGGCAATGAAAAGGTTCGTATCAAAAAGTGCCTTCAAAAGTCGCTCACTTCTCGAGCACGATCTTCACGCATTCGTTCAACAGCATCGTTCATTTCTGGTCCGACTTCACCTGTCCACATTAAAATCCTGCCAACCCGTTTGAGGTACGGTTCGGGTTTTGCGGCGCTCAGTACAAGCGTTTCGCCTTTTTGTTCGATTTGGACTTCACTTCCAGGCTCGAGGTGCAAAGCCGCCCGTAAACTTTCGGGAATCTCGAGTTTTCCGTTTTGGTCAATCAATAGCGTCATGCTTTTATGGTACGCGATTGGGTTTTGTCTGACAAGTTTTCTACTGCAAAAACCGCACTCCCTCGAGACTCTTGCCCTTAAAGCAGCACCTTCGGGCTTGGGCACTTCCCAGCCCCGCAAAACCCGCCACAGTATTTCTTCGGCTGGCGTTGGATTCTGCCGTTGCGCCTTTTGAAGCTCGAGCATGTACGACGGTGATTTCACAATAAAATCATAGCTCTAAACCCATTTCCGTCACACAATATAGAACCAAAGTTCCCTTCTCTCCTGGGAGAGAAGGCGACCATGCCCTTTAGGTGAATTTTATGGTCAAGAGGGTCGGGGATGAGAGGCGAAAAAATGCTTGTCCCTCGGGTTTTCAAGCATTCAAAGCTTTTTAATTCTCGAGATTCTTTTTGACTGTGCTAAAATCCTGGGCATGACTGTCAGCTTGCCCCCACAACTCGAGGCATGGATTGCTGCAAAGGTCAAGAACGGTGTTTATAACAACACCGAACAGGTTTTAACCCAAGCGCTCGAGTTGCTAAAAATGCAAGAGGAGTTAGAAACGCAATCTGCGTTTTTATCGCAAGATACAAAACGTCGGGCAGCCTTGCGCGAATTGGTTGAACAAGGGCAATTGCTGAACATGGGTTACTGAATTACAGAATTTTACTCCCTCGAGCTTCACACCCTTTGCACACTCGAGCCGTAACCCTCGAGAATTTCATCAACGGTTAAAAGCACCATTTTTTCAGTTCGGGCTGTGGCAACCAATCCACGATCAAAAGGGTCTTGGTGAATCAAGGGCAAATTTCGTACCTCGAGCGTGTGTTGTTCGGTGAAGGGCAGAAGTTGAAAACCATCATCTTGAATGGCTTGACGAATCTCGAGAATGTCTGCGGTCAGTTTGCCTTTGGCGGTTTTGATGATGATTTCCCAGAGGGTTAAGGTTGAAATAAAGATTTCGTTTTCAGAATCGCCAATGAAACCTCGAGCCGCCTTTGGTAAGGCTTTATCATTTGCTTGCCACCACAATAAAATGTGCGTGTCGAGAAGGTATTTCATTTTGGCATAAGTTCGCCGTTCAGGAATTCGTTTGCAATTTCGGTGTCATCAAAAAAACTGGGGTGAATCACAATTTTCCCTTTCAAACGCCCTGGTTTGCGTTTTGGTGGTTTGTCTGGAACGTAGCGAATCATTTTCATGACAGGTTTTCCGGCTCGAGCGACAATGATTTCTTCGCCGTGTTCGATTTGTTCGAGCAGTTTTGAAAAGTGTGTTTTGGCTTCGTGAACATTGACTTGACGCATAATTTTACCTCTAAAAAAATTCTAATAGACTTAGTTAACTTAGTCAATCTTTCAAATCTTGAGCACCGCTTCACTCTAAAAACGAAATACCTCAACCCTCGAGCTTTAAGAATGCACAACGTTTCTCTGATCTGCCTTATGATTCTGTTGACAAATACCCCGTCAGAAACTCGAGGTTGTTTTGACTGTTCACCGACTGGAATTAAGCCGCCCTAACCTTCATGGGCATTTTTCATCTGACCTCCAGCCTGTGCTCGAGATTGATGCTGGCGATAGCGTGGAATTTGAGTTGTTGGATGCGCGGTGGTACTTGGAGCGTCCAAATCGAGATGGTTCTGGGAAAAAGTTTGAACCCAGAGACACGGCGTTGGATTCGGGTCATGCCTTGTGCGGTCCTGTTTTGGTGCGCGGCGCAAAACCTGGCATGACGCTTGGGGTGCGGGTGGATGCCTTGACCCCTGGGGCGTGGGGTTGGCAAGCGGCGGGCGGTTGGCAAAGCGAGATCAACGAGCGGCTTGGGCTGACCGAAAACCGAGGCTTTTTTATTTGGGACATTGACCTCAAAGCTGGACTCGCACATTTGCCTTCGGGGGCGGCGGTGCCGCTGGCTCCGTTCCTTGGGGTGATGGGAGTTGCACCCGCCGAGGCTGGGAATCATTCGACCAGTCCACCTCGAGTGGTCGGGGGCAATCTGGATTGCCGTGAGTTGGTGGTTGGCAGTAGCTTGTTCTTGCCAGTACAAGTTCCTGGGGCGTTGTTCTCGGCGGGTGACGGTCATGCCGCGCAGGGTGATGGCGAATCGTGCGGAACGGCGATTGAATGCCCAATAAAAGCCACGCTCACTTTTACTTTGCACGATGACTTTGAGCTTCAAAACCCGTATGCCCTGACGCCTGTGGGCGAGATTACATTTGGTCTTCACGAAAATCTCTGGGAGGCGAGCGCTCAGGCGCTCGAGGGCATGATTGCGATTTTGGTTCGTCGCCACCAACTTGCTCGAGAGGAGGCGTTTGCACTGATCAGTGCGGCGGTGGATTTGCGGGTCACACAGATTGCCAATGGGGTGAATGGGGTTCATGCTTTGTTGCGACCTGGTGCGATTCAGTGGCGTGACGGCGAAAAATAATTCCACTAAAATTCGTGGTCAAAATACTTGCAATACAGCTTGTAACTCGCGCTCCTCGAGTTTCGCAGGCAACTTTATCTCACACTTGCATCAATTAAACCTTTGCAGCTTGTGAAAAACGCGTCAAAAACCCTCAATTCCTGCGCTATACTCGAGGGTATGAGTCAAGCGAATGCCATTTCCAGCCTGGAACTCGAGGCTTTGCTTGAAAAGTTTGATGGATTGATTGACCGTCAACCAAACGATGCTTTGGCATTGGCGCAATCGGGGCTTGGGTTGGTGCAAACCGAACTCGAGCGTGGCAAGGTTTTGGTGCGTTTGGGTTGGGCAGAGCGGGTACTCTCCAAACTTCACGATGCCGAATCGCACAACAACGAGGCGCTCGAGATTTTCGAGCGTTTGAACGATCTCGAGAATCACAGTTTGGCGCTGATTTTGGCTGGAACGATTAACGTATTTACGGGTCATCGTGAACGGGCATACCGGCATCTGATGTTGGCGCTCGAGCAAAGCCGAAGTATAAATCACCGCTTGTACGAGGCGCGGACGTGCAATGCTTTGGGGGCGTTGTTCGATTGGTACAGCAACCCGAGTGTGGCGTTGGAGTATTTACTCGAGGCGCTGGCTTTAATGCGGGAGTTGGGTCAGGTGATTCTCGAGAACATGACTTTATCGAACATTGGCGCGATTTATTACCGTCAGGGACAGTACGAGAAGGCGTTGGATTGTTATCACGAGGCGTTGGACAATTTGCGTGATTTGAACGCTGGCGCTTTGGTTGAGATCACGCAGCTCAACATTGGCGAAAGTTTGATCAAGTTGGATCGGGCGGCGGATGCAGAAGCGCTCTTAAATTTTGCGCTCGTCAGTGCGCGGGAAAATCGTCATGTGGCGGCAGAGGTTTTTGCGTTGCGAACTTTGGGGGTTGCGCAGTTGGCACAACGCAATCTCAAGGCTGCATTTGAGCATTCCCAACAGTCGTTGACCCTGGCGAACGAACACGATTTGCTCGAGGAGGCAGGCTTGGCAAATTTGGGTTCGGGGAAGGTACTGCTGGCTTTGGGGCGCGATTCCGAGGCGTTGATGGCGCTGACCAATGCCTCGTCAGGTTTGCAGGAAAGCAGCGCCGAGAATCAACTCGAGTTGTACCAGGCGCTGGTGCAAACTTACGAGCGACTCGGTGATTTTAAGGCGGCGCTGACGGTACAACGGCAGTTTTCGGCGCTGGAAAGTCAGTACCGTGAAACCAATTCGCAACGTTATGTGCAAAGTTTGATGTTGCGTTTTGAAATGGCGCAAATGAAACAACAAACAGCGGTGACGCTCGAGCGCAACCGCGATTTAGAAGTCCTGGTGCAAGAAAAAGAGCGTTTGAGTGCCGAACTCGAGCGCCTGAGTTTGCAAGACCCTTTGACGGGTTTGTTCAACCGTCGGTATTTGGATTTGCATTTTCCAGAATTGCTCGAGGTGTTCGGCGCGCGTCAATCTCAGGTGGCGGTCGCCATGCTCGACATTGATTTTTTTAAAGCCGTCAACGATCAATTTTCGCATTTGATTGGCGATTCGGTCTTGCGTCAAATTGGCGCATTGTTGCAGCAAAACTTAAGACCGAGCGACATTGCCACACGTTACGGCGGCGAAGAATTTTTGATTGTTTTCCCTGGCGCGAGTTTGGATGTGGCGCACTCACGTTGTGAGCACCTTCGAGCCGAGATTGAGCAATTTGACTGGCAACGCATTCATGCCCAGTTGCGGGTCACGATCAGTATTGGTTTGGTGGTTTCGCAGCCATTCGAAAGCGTTTTGCACGTGCTGACTCGAGCCGATGAATTGTTGTACGCGGCAAAATCGACTGGGCGCAACCGTGTCGTCTCGAGTACGGCGGCTTTAAACACAGGTCGGAATTTTTACTGAACTTAAACCCCAATCAATGCCGCTTCCAATTCGTGCTTCTCGAGCTTGAAGATCACGCCGTGTACCAAAAAGGTGATTCGGACTTCAAGTGAAAGTTCTGGTCTGGCAAGTTTGATGGCTTCACGGTAGAGCGCCAGTTGACGGTGGTACGCCCGAACCCGTTGCGGCAGCGCTTCGTCTGGGACATCATCGGTTTTAAAATCTTCGAGAATCCAAGTGCCGTCTGGTTCTTGGTACAAACGATCAATCAAGCCTTGCCAGGTCGTGCCGTTGCGAGTAAATGCAAATGGTAATTCGGCAAAATCTTGCAAGCGTTCATTTCGGTCTGGGTAAAGTGCATGATGCCGCGTCACCAACCACCAGGCACGCTCGAGCATGGTTTGACGTTCCAAGTCAGAATATGGGTGCAAGAGGTACTGGGCGGCAAGCACCTGCTGATGTTGAGGATTGTTCGGCTCGAGGTTTTCGGCTATCGCGTAATGGGTCAGCGTACCGATCACACGGTCTGATTCTGGGATGCCCATAAATTCAGTCTCGAGCGCGGCGTTGGGAATTTTGTCTGGGATTTCGGTGTCCAGTTCGGTGATGTCGGTCAGTTCTGGATCGAGCGGTATGCCACTGGCTTCTGGGGCTTTGCTTGGGGCGCGAACGCGGCGGGCAGGGCGAGCAAATCTGGCTTTGGCAAGGTCTATATCGGCACTGAACCGAGGCTCGAGCATCACGGCTGCGGGCATTTCGGGTGTCTCAAACAGTTTGACCTCATGACGTTCGACCACAATTCCTGGCATGGCGTCGGGTTTCTCGAGCAATTGCAATTTGTTCAAGAGCGTGTCCAGCCAAGCTCGAGGTTTGTTGGTGGTCGAACCGGTCATGATCAGGCGGTCTTTGGCGCGGGTCAGGCCAACGTACAGCAACCTGTAACTTTCTCCTTCAGAACGGCGTTTCAGATGCTCGAGAATGCTGGTGTACCGCGTGGTGGTCAAGCCTTTTTTGGCTCGAGCGTTGGGTTTTAACGCCACCTCGCCGTCGGGATGGACGACCAAATCTGGGCGTTGCGGATTCTCCCCTCGAGCCAGATCAAAAACGGCGGTCACCGGAAACTCGAGTCCCTTGCTGGAATGCACGGTCAAGAGTCGCACCGCGTCGCCTGCCTCAAGCGGTTCGTCACTTTCGGCTTCGGATAATCTCGCACGCTCGAGAAAACTCAGCGCTGCTCGGGGGTCGCGCAAACCTCGAGCGGCGAGTTGATAGAGCAGCCCGTCGAGGTTGGCGGTGGCTTGACGGTTAATTGCCAGCACGCTGTAGCCCAAAAAAACCCAGGCATCCTCGAGCAGTGTGACTGCATCTTTGGCGTCTCGGACAATCTCGAGCAGTTCTCGCAGGCGCAAGGTTTCGGGGGCAGAGGATTTGCGCAAACCAACGCGAATGTCGTTTTCATTCCGTAAAATTTCCTCGAGGTGTTGAAGCGGCAAATCAATGCCTGGAATCCTCGAGAGCGCCGCCAGTGCAAAGGCGAATTCTGGGGCGTCGGGGGCAACAAGGCGTGCCCGCAGCAACGTGATCGCGTCACGGATTTCACGGCGGTCATAATATTTTTGTCCAGCCACCATCAGCACGGGCACATGCTCGAGTGCCAGCGCAAGCTCGAGCGGCGGCAGTGACGTTCTGGAACGCACCAAGACCGCCATGTCATGCCAGGGCGTGCCAGTCTGGTTAAGTTCGCGCAAACGTCGTGCCAGAAAAGCGGCTTCGGCGTGGCGTCCAGCCTCGAGACTTCCAGCTTCAAAAACGTGCAGTTCGGCTCGAGGCTCACTTCCATCTTCGGGTTTGATGCGTCCTGGTTTGACCTCGCTGGGCAAACCGATTTCGGAAAATTCTGAGAAGAGATTGGCGGACAGGCTCGAGTAAAACGCACTGAGCGCCACGCCGTGCCGGTACGTGGTGGTCAGTGGCGCGAGGGTTTTGGCGCGTTGATAGACATCCAAAAACGCATTTACGTCGGCATCTCGAAAGGCATAAATACTCTGCTTGGGGTCGCCAACCAACAGCACACGCTCGAGGTTTAAGCTTTGAAAAATTTTGGCTTGAAGCGGGTTGACATCCTGAAATTCATCGACCAGCAAAACCGAAACTCGAGATCGGACACGCTCGAGCATTGCGGGGTCAGACAGCAATTCGAGGGTTCTGAGTTCAACATCGGTGGGTGCAAGCGCCCTGGAGGCAAGGCGTGAAAGGTACAAACTGAGACTGCTTTCGAACGCTGCCAGCAACGACACCGTCAACGCATCGGGTTCGATACCATCCTCGAGATTACCAGATCGGAACGGGGCGTACACGCGTTTGTTGTGAAGTGCCTCGAGTGCCGCCAGAGTACGCTCCCAACCAAAGCTTGCCAGCGCCTCGCCACCAGGTGCGTCACGCAACGCAGCTTGCGCCAAGACGCTCGAGGCGGCATCGCGGAACGTCTCGAGCGATTCGCTTTCGTCGAGGTTGCTGAATTCGGGATCGAGGTTTAAAGCGGGTGAATTTAAACGCAGCAGTTCACGAAAAAACCCGTGAATCGTGGTGATACTGGCGCTACCAAGTTCGCGCAGCGCAACACGGTACAACTCGAGATTGGCAGGTTTGAAATCCAAATAACTGCCGTGCAGCACCACCTCACGCAAACCGGCGCGAAGGCGTTCACGCAAATCAATTGCTCCGACCCTGGTAAACGTGACCGCCGCAATCCGCCTTGCTGGCGTGAACCGCAACGCCATCAGGTACTCGAGCACCAAACTGGTGGTTTTTCCCGTTCCAGCCGAAGCCGAACGCACCTCGAGGTTGGTCATATCGCTTCTCTGCACAAATCGCGGTAAGAGCAATAACGGCAGTGAAAGCCGCTCGAGGCGGAAATACTGCCATCAAGCAAGGTTTGATTGGCTTTGGCTAGGGCAGTCATGGCAAGCTCGAGGCGGCGTTGGGCATAAGGTTTATCGAATCCCATGACACGTTTTGGGGCGTGGTTTAAATCCCAAGCCCAAAGCACGACAGGAATATTCTGCGTCAGCCAGTAATTCGAGTACCACCATTCACGGTGTCGAGTATCGCTCATGTACTCGTCGTAAGCATCATCAAGGTTTTTCACAACACGGTACACCTCGACCATTCGGACTTTACCGCTCGGGTCTTTACGAATTCGCACACCGTCCAGCACAAACTCGAGATCATCAATGATTGCGCGGTAGCCAAGTTGAATATCGCTGGCATCGGGACGACTCGGCACGTTCTCCTGCACGGTCTGCTCGAGTTGCGCCCTGAACTTTGGCGCAAGATTCTCGAGCGTCGCACGGTGCGTTTCAGGCGCAACCTCAGACAGATTCTTGCCCTTGTTCTGCCAAAGGTTATTGCGTTGCGCCCGAGTCCACCCTTCAAGCAACTCGCCAGAAACCAAACCCGCACCCCTGGTTGGCGCGGGAATCAAACCCTCAGCCCAAGCTTTTAACGCACAGACCGCCACCCGCTCGAGTTCGGTGGCTTTGCGAGCCACCCTGACACTGACCTGATGAACCGTTTCTTGAGGCTGATGCACGTTCGCGTTGAGCGCCGCAAGCTCGAGCGGCGATGCCGTCGGAAAAACCCGTGCTTGATTATGTTGCTCGAGTTGAGAAAGCCTGGGATGAGGTCGCAAACTCGAGCCTCGTTCCGCCCGAGCGTAAGACACGACCAGCAATTCATCGGCTCGAGTGAAGGCATCATAAAGCTGGGAATCCTCGAGTCCATTGAGTCTGAAGGGAAGTTGGGGTGCGGTTGATGATGGTTCGAGGGTTTGTTCGTCGATGTCGAGGTCTTGCCCGCCCTCACCCCCGACCCCTCTCCCC
>JANMUC010000290.1:0-5128 GCA_031391225.1 Deinococcales bacterium | reverse complement strand
CTTTGGTCTTTTCGGCATGGAACAATTGCCCTGCCATGTCAAAACCGTCCATGTCGCTCATCATGATGTCAAAAATTATTGCGAACGGTTTTTCTTCTCCCCAGGCAAGACTGATGCCCTCAACGCCGCTGGCAGCCGTTTGGACACGGTATCCAGCTTGGGATACCATCAACTCGAGCGATTCACGCACTGTAGGATCATCGTCTACGATCAACACCAGTTTTTGGTTTTTCTCGATCTTGGCGAATTCATTCATGCACGTTCAGGTTACCTAAAAAAAAACAAGAGGCTTGGTAAAAAGCCTCTTGGGTCTTATGAGTTTTATCATGTCTTACAAATAATGCTCATACTGGCAATACTTTATGGCAGGTAAGCCAATGGATTAACTGGTGAACCGTATCGTTGCACTTCAAAATGCAAGTGCGGTCCGGTGCAAATACCGGAACAACCCTCGTAGCCGATGATCTGCCCTCGAGCCACCACCGCACCAACACCAACCGCAATGCGACTCATGTGACCGTAAATGTTGACCACACCGTTACCAACGGCAATGCGTATATTAAGACCAAAATAACCATAACCTGCCTCAATAATGGTTCCGGTATGCGCCGCACGAATCGGAGCGCCGTAGCCTGCCGCAATGTCCAAACCAGAGTGAAAGGTGCCAATCCCGCGAATGAAACCGCGCCGTCCAAAACTCGAGGTGATCGAACCTTGAAGGGGCCAAATATAACCGCCGCCATATGAAGGCATTGGATGATAATCGGGTTGGACTTTGGCACGCTGCACCCGCGCTTGGGTACTGATTTGCGCCCTGGCTAAAGTTCTGGCTTGAAGTCTGGCTTGAAGTCTAGCTTGGCTGGCTTGTTCTGCCAGTTTGGCTCGGGCTTCACGAATGTGCTGTTTCGCCAGAATCTCGCGTTCTTTGGCATACTCGAATGCCAGTTGCCGCCTGATCTCGAGTTCGGCTGCGCGACGCTCTTCGAGGCGTTTGAGCGCGTTTTGGGGGGTGATGCCGGGTAGCAAAACGCGGTCACCAGTGGTGGCTTCCATCAGGTAATCGAGCGTGTTCACTTCGGTCATTGCCAGGGCGTCCACGCCGTACTGATCGGCAAGCTCGAGCGGCAATTGTCCGGTTTTTAATGCCAGCAAGACCCCGCCGCCATTGGTCGGAATCAGTAGCATTTGCCCAACCCGAATCTGATCGAGGCTGCGCAGGTCAGGGTTTGCGCCAATCAAATCCAGCGCACTGACGCCAAAGCGGTTGTGAATTGTACTGAACGCCTCGCCGCGACGAACCGTATGTTTGATGACGCCTGGCGGTAATTTTGACGCTCGAGTTTGAGCTTTGGTTTCCTGAATCGGAATTTTTAAGCTTGCCCCAGGACGCAATTGATCTTTGCTCATCGCATTCGCGAGTTTGATGGCTTTGGAGGTCACATCAAAACGATCTGCAATGCTCGTGAGTGTGTCCCCGACACGGACGTTGGTATAAACCACGGCTTTAGAAACGCTTGGTCGCTCGAGCATCACGGTTTTGCTGACTTGGGCTGGAACGATTGCCCAGAGGTACTTCTCGAGGTGGAAACCGGTTTGTGATTGAAAACTTGCCGCTTGCGCAACCGAAAACCCTGTAGTAATCAGCGCAAGAACGGCTTTGTGAATCGCCTTCATTTATTTCCTTGGGGCATGTTTATTTTCCCTTTCGAGTTAAACATTCATTTCAGGTGAAAACCAACGCAACTCTAAGTTTTAAGGACTCGTAAAGTCAAATTTATGAACTGCCTGCCAACGTGGAAAGGAACTCTTTATTTGATTTCGAACGTCCCAGACGTTGCAATAGCATTTCCATCGCCTCGGCTGGGTCCATGTCCGAAATGACTTTGCGCAATAACCACATTTTGTGCAGTGTTTCATCGCCCAAAAGCAGTTCCTCACGGCGCGTACCGGATTTCAGAATGTCAATCGCAGGGAAAATACGGCGTTCCTCGAGTCGTCTGGAAAGGTGCAACTCCATGTTACCCGTGCCTTTGAACTCTTCAAAAATCACGTCATCCATTCTCGAGCCAGTTTCGACCAAAGCAGTTGCCAGAATGGTCAAAGAACCGCCGCCGCGAATGTTGCGGGCAGCGCCAAGAAAACGCTTGGGCCAGTAGAGCGCATTGCTGTCCAAACCGCCCGAAAGCGTGCGACCAGTGGCAGGGGTCACCAAATTGTTGGCTCGAGCCAGACGGGTGATGCTGTCCAAGAGAATCACCACATGTCCGCCCTCTTCGACGATACGCCGCGCCCGCTCGTGGGCAAATTCGGCAACCCGTACATGGTTGGCGGGCGGTTCATCGAAGGTTGAGGCGATGACTTCCGCACCCGTCACGCTCTCACGGAAATCCGTGACCTCTTCGGGGCGCTCATCCACCAGCAGCACAATCACTTTGATGTCGGGTTCATTGGCGGTAATCGCGTTCGCAATGCGTTTTAAAAGCGTGGTCTTGCCGGCTTTTGGCGGCGCGACAATCAAGCCGCGCTGTCCACGACCGATCGGCGCGAGCAAATCGACCACCCTGGTTGACAGCACATCGGGCAGCGTCTCGAGCTTGATTTGGGTGTCTGGATGCTCTGGGGTCAAGTCGTCAAACTTTGGTCGGGAAATGGCGTTGGTCGGGTCTTGAGAGTTGACCGCCTCGATTTTAGTCATGGCGTTAAAGCGCTCATTTTCACGGCTCGGACGCGCCGTACCAACAATAAAATCGCCCGTGCGAAGCTGAAATTCTTTGATTAAACCTGCCGAAACGATCACGCTGCGCGATTCGGGCGTAAGGAGCGAATCTTGCAAAAACCCGTACCCATCTTCGGAAATTTCTAAAAAGCCTTGCGCCAAAGACTGCCCTTCGCCCTCGGCATTTTTGGCGAGGATGGCGAGCACCAGCGCATCCCGACTGAGTTCTTTGGGATTCTCGACCCCAGCTTTACCCGCCATGAGGTGCAATTCCGCAAGAAGTTTATGTTGAAGCTCGAGAAACGTCATGTACGACCCCTAATTAAGTATGTTATTGGAATTTTTTGGCATCAGCCATGAACTTCTCGATGCCCGCATCGGTCAGCGGGTGCTTGATCAGCATTTGAAAAACCTTGGCTGGCATGGTCGCAATGTGCGCCCCCGCTTTGGCAGCCTCGAGCACGTGCACAGGATGGCGAATGCTGGCGGCAATGATGTTGGTTTTCAGGTCGTGGGTGTCCAAAATCAGGCGAATATCACGAATCAACTGCATTCCATCCCAAGAAATATCATCGACCCGACCCAAGAACGGCGAAACATAGGTTGCTCCCGCTCGAGCCGCCAGAATCGCTTGGTTGGCACTGAAACACAAGGTCAAATTGGTTGGAATGCCTTGAGATGTCAGGGCTTTACACGCCGCCAAACCGTCGGGCGTGATTGGCAGTTTCACTACCACATGATCCGAAATCTTACGAAGCTCGAGTCCCTGGGCAATCATTTCGTCTTTGACAAGGCTGGTGACTTCGGCAGAGACAGGACCCTGAACAATCCCGACCATTTCTTTAATGACATCTTCAAACTTGCGTCCGCTGGCGGCTATCAAACTTGGGTTGGTAGTCAAGCCCGAAACCACGCCCCAAGCGGCAATTTCACGGACTTCATCAACAATGGCTGTGTCCAAATACAGGTGCATATTTCCTCCAGAAATCAAAACGTGCCGCGCAATTAACTTCACACTCGAGTTTCGCGGGATGCCTTAGTTTGCTCTAAAACCACCCCAATGCGCAAGGTACAAACACACATGAACTTCAAATTCCGAAACAACCAAACCCCAAACTCGAGAGTATTATATTGCCCAGCACAAGTTTTCACCCTCTGACCCAGACCTGTCCATTTGGCGTAGATTGACACCTTTGAGCATGCCACGTAACATGACCCCAAGGCATTGACGGGAAGAGTAATTTTGGGCACGTTCAAGAGCGAGCAACGAACGGTGAAAGCGTTGCGACCCGACCCAAAACGAAAATCACCCCCGAGCCGACGGAAGAAACAGTCTGAATTTAGACTCGAGTAGACCCGTTCGGGTGCGCCCGACACAGCGCAAAACAAATCTTTTGATTCAAAAGATTTGAATGAAGGCTCGAGCAACCCTTGGGCGAAGTTGGGTGGTAACGCGCTGAAATTGCGCCCCAACACGAGTTGTTTTCGTGTTGGGGTTTTTGTTTTGGGAGGCTTCGTGGAATACAACGAAACATTTACCATTTATCCTGATGTTGGTGTCTCGAGCATTGTTGTGCTTGACGAGCAATTTCGGGTATTACTGGTTTTAGAAGATAAACCACACATTCAAGGATTGTGGCACACCCCAAGCGGCAGGATTGAAGAAGGTGAGCTTCCGATAGAAGCTGCCAAACGCGAGTTGTTTGAGGAAACAGGGTTGCAGCATCTCGAGTTGGTGTTCTTAAATTCGTTTCTGGCTCGAAGTCAAAGTGGTGGCTTAATCATGCGAAGTGCTTTCCTAGCGCGAATAGATTCAAAAACAGTAATTGAACCCGTGTTTAAGCATGAAATTGCAGGCACAAAATGGGTGACAAAATTCGAGTTCGATGCCATGTACCACCGTAGCGAGATTCGGATGCACCATACAAAATTATTTATCGAGGAAGCACTGCGGTTTCTCGAGCATGAACCAAAAGGAGTAAGTCAATGAAATTTAACGAAATCAATCCGCAACCCAATTACAAAGAAGTCGAATCCAAGGTGCTCGAGTTTTGGAAATCACAAAACATCTTCGCGCAATCCGAAGCCAAAGCTGCACCCAAAGGCGAGTTCGTGTTTTATGAAGGTCCACCAACCGCCAATGGTCAACCTGCCATGCACCACGTGTTGGCTCGAGCTTTTAAGGATTTATTTCCTCGTTATAAAACCATGAAAGGTTTTCACGTCACGCGCAAGGGTGGTTGGGACACGCACGGTTTGCCCGTCGAAATCGCCGTCGAGAAAAAACTGGGGCTAACCGGTCGCAATCACGGCGCAACTCGTGCAGAGATGGAAGAATTCAACAAACTCTGCCGCGAGAGCGTGTTTGCCAACATTCAAGAATGGAATACGTTCACCGAGCGCATGGGCTAC
>JANMUC010000270.1:0-3607 GCA_031391225.1 Deinococcales bacterium | reverse complement strand
GCTCAGCTGGATAGAGCGTCTGACTACGGATCAGAAGGCCAGGGGTTCGAATCCCTTCAGGTACACCAGAGCAAAAGAACCCCGAACTGGGGTTCTTTTCATTGATGTTTGAGGGACGCTGTGCTCGAGATTAAAGCGCACCAATTCTACGGACAGCCTCTTCAATCTGTTCGAGGCTACACGCATAACTCAGTCTCACCCGTCCTGGCGCGTGAAAGTCCGTGCCTGGAACAACCGCAACCCGTGCTTGCTCGAGAATGATTTTTGCAGCTTCGGTTTCATCTTTGTGAATTTTGGTCGTGTCTGCCAGCACGTAAAACGCGCCCTCTGGCGTTGGGGTGGTCAAGCCAATGCGGTTTAAGCCACTCACAATCGCGTCGCGTCTGGCTCTGAAGGCTTCTCGAGCCATGTTGATGTACTTAGTGGTGTCGTTCACGGCGGCGATGGTCGCCCACTGTGCGATGCTGTTGGCGTTGCTGGTGCTCTGCCCTTGAATGGCGTCCATCGCTTTAATGACATGCGCTGGTCCTGCGGCGAATCCGATGCGCCAGCCTGTCATGCTGTAGGCTTTGCTCGCGCCGTTGATGGTCATGACGCGCTCTGGATTGAATTTCGCGGCGCTGACGGGCAGTTTGCCAGTGTAAGTAATATGCTCGTACATTTCATCGCTCATCACCCAAAGATCGTGCTTTTCGGCAATTTTCATCAAACCCTCAATGGTTTCGTCGCTGTAAACCACGCCGCTCGGGTTGCTCGGGCTGTTCAAAATAATCATTTTGGTCTTGGGTGTCACCGCCGCCTCGAGTGCGTCAAGCTCGAGCGCGTAACCATCCTCGGCATGGGTTAGCACGAAAACTGGCACACCGCCAAAAAGCCGTACCTGTTCTGGGTACGTGACCCAGAACGGTGCGGGGATAATGACTTCATCGCCTGGGTTTAACAACGCCCAACACGCGTTAAACAGCGCTTGCTTGCCGCCAGTCGTGACTTGAACTTGTGCAGACGTGTACTCAAGATGGTTCTCGCGCTTGAATTTAGCCGCAATCGCTTCACGAAGCTCGAGCACCCCCAAACTTGGCGTGTACTTGGTTTTGCCCGCGTCGAGTGCCGCTTTCGCCGCCAGTTTGATGTGCTCTGGCGTGTCGAAATCGGGTTCGCCCGCCGCCATTGAAATCACGTCAATGCCTTGGCGTTTGAGTTCCATCGCTCGGGCGGTCACGGCAACGGTACTGGAGGGTTTGAGTTGAGAGCTGGCGTTAGAAAGACCTTTCACCGCTCGAGTATACCCAAAACACAAACGGCAAAAATCGGGTCAAACAGTTTGCTTGTCGCTCGAGAATTCAATTTGCGTCAGTGGGTTAATGATTTCTTTTGCCAAAGTCTCGAGTGCTTCTTGAATCTCAGCTCGAGTTGTGCCGTTCAGGATTCTATTTGTGAGGGCAGCAAGTTGTGGTGCTCGAGTGTTTAAGTCTGTCAGGATATGTTTTGGTTTGACTTCCCACCATCTGTTCTTGCGGTAAATCGCTTTTAAAATGAACACCAAGGCTTGAGGTACAAAATACGGGTACGAATCTTTTTCCAAAACGCTTCTGGTTTCAAACACGCATTCCATCGTATTAAACCTGTCGAATTCGAGTTCATTTTGGGTACAAGCTTTTGGAGATTGACTCAGAATTTCTCGAGCCTTTTGTTGAAGTTGCTCGAGTTCTGGATGCTCGAGAATGGGAATGCCACTGGCAAGCAAGTTGAGTGCGGCGGCATCGGACTCAATGCGTTTTTGAAGGTATTCAAACGGGTTAAAGAAGACTTCGACGGGTATATTCTCGAGTATCCAACAAAGTCGCCAGCGCTGGTTGCCGTTGGTCAACACATAAAAATCCAAATCCGAATGCGCATCGCTTGTGCCTTGTGCCACCGAACCTGCCAGCACAAAACCAATCACATCGGATTGCTCGAGAATGCGTTTTACGGCTATTTGAGCGGCAGCTTGAAAATGCAATGGGATGCGCTCGAGAATGGCTTCGGAGATCATGGTGTATTGTCCCCAAGTTTTGCGAGACTTGCAACTCAACAAAGCCAATTGGGTTCGCAATTTTTGCCGAAAACTGCTAGGCTGACAACTGCAAGTGCTGATCTCCTGCACAGCATCTTGCCACTCGAGATTGCTGTCAGCGTCGCACTTTGCGGATTCCGAAAGGACGTGATGTATGACTGTAAGTACCGCGACCCTCGAGAGACAAAGTACCTTCACCCTGATGGGCGTTGAAGGCGATGTGCTGACCTTCGCGCAAGACAAACACACCGACCTGAAAGTGCGCGTGTTGCCGCAAAAATTGGCAGATGGCAAGTTGGTGTTGTTCGAGCCTTGGCAAAAAGACCCGACTGGAAAGTCAGCCCGATTACACACCGAACGCGGTTACGAATGGGTGTTTGAGCCGCCGCTTTTAATGCAGTATCACCTGTCACAAGACGGCTATCCAACGGATGCCAACGAATTGATTTATCGTTTTTTTGACATCATGCACGACGCAGAATTTAAGAATTACCCTCGAGAGATTTTTCGTTAAACACTGCCCCGTTCTATGGCGCTCGAGAACCAATCTGGAATTTCATTTTTAAAGTATCGTTTTCCAAACTCGAGCGCCCAAGCAATGTAATTCTGATTTTGAATCGCTTCCCGAGCTTGTTCGGTAATTCGGTGCAGGCAACGTAAATTGTGCAAACTTAATAATCTTGGCGCGAGCATTTCTTTGGCGTGAATCAAATGCGCAATGTAAGCCCGTGAATGATGCTTGCAGGCATAACAATCGCAATCGTCCTCTAAGGCTCGAGCGTCAGTTTTCATGCTGGCGTTGTTCAGATTGATGCGACCTTCGAAGGTGATGGCGTAACCAAACCGTGCCGTGCGGGTTGGGTACACGCAGTCGAGCATGTCCACGCCAAGCGCGATGGCGGCGACCAAATCTTCTGGAAATCCCACGCCCATCAAATATCGCGGTTTGTGTTCAGGCATGGCGGCGGTGGCAAAATCAATGGCAGGAAACATCTCGGTTTTGGGTTCGCCCACCGCCAGCCCGCCAATCGCAAAACCAGGCGTGTTAAACGGTAATGTGCCTGCTAAACTCAAGCGCCTTAACTCGAGGTCAGTGCCGCCCTGAACAATCGCAAACAACGCTTGATCGTCTCGGGTTTTGGCGTTCAAACAGCGCTCGAGCCAACGTACGGTACGCTCGAGCGAGGCTTTGCCGTAGTCAAACGTGGCTGGGTACGGCGGGCATTCGTCAAACGCCATGATCACATCTGCGCCAATAATTTCTTGCGCCTCAATGCTGCTTTCGGGTGTCATCTCGAGCGGATCGCCGTTGATGTGGTTTTTAAAGGTCACGCCGTGTTCGGTGATTGTGCGGATGTCACCCAAGCTCATGACTTGAAATCCACCTGAATCTGTTAGAAACGGACTCGTGTATGCCGTAAATCCTGGCAAACCACCAAACTGTTTCATGATCTCGAGTCCAGGTCGCAAAATCAGATGGTACGTATTGCCCAAAATCATCTGTGACTTGATCTCGAGCAACTCATGTACCGATAAACCCTTAACACTGCCTTG
>JANMUC010000261.1:0-4903 GCA_031391225.1 Deinococcales bacterium | reverse complement strand
TGGCGCTGAGGTGTTCGCACCCAAAAATTGAACTCCGAATTGCTGGGCTGCCTGAATCAAGGCTGGGTTGGCATGACTCTTGCCGTAATTACGTGGTGGAACTGCCTCGTCCATATAACCCAAACCGGAGTGGTTTCCAATCACCAGTGAACTCGAGTCAAACTCGTTACCGATCAGGTTCAAGCCCGTTGCGCTTTTTGCAATATTGATGTTCAAGCCGATTTCATCACTAATTAATGCCAAATCTGCTTGTTGCGTGGCTGGCGGCACTGGCAATATCGTTGGTGAATCAATGTAAATGTGCGTTTTGGTGTGATTCATCCACCTGAAGCTGCTCTTGTAGCATTTTGCTTTTGAAGTAAATGGGTCTTTGCCGACTGGAACACGACCGCAGGTATTCGGCGCTGTCGTATCAAAACCGCCACCAGGAAGATCGGTGTTGAATGGCAAGCCATTGAACAAGAAATCCAATTTAAAGCTCGAGAATTTATTGCGGGCAACTCGGAATCTACTTTGCCAGTTGACGGTGTTGACCAAATCATTTGGGCGCAGACGGAATTCCGCGGTGGTTGAATTCGCGTTTGTGGCAGGGTCCCAGACATCGTTGGGAATAAAAACATCATCAACATGCGTCGAGAAGTACATTTGCTTTTCGCCCAAAAACACACCTCGAGAAACCCAACGGACCAAACCGTATGAAAGCAATACCGAATGGGTTAAGTACGGGTTGTGTGCCATTGTTAATGCCAGAACTTCACGACCGTCGGGTGTGACGTTCAGGGCGGCAACCACGCCACTGGCGGTGGTTAACACTGGCACGGCAGCACCAACAACTGACGCTGTGTAGGTGTAAGCGTAGCGGATTGGAATGTTGATGCTTGGTTGCAAGAACGGAAAGATTTGCTGTCCTTTAGTGGTCAATTGGGCGATCAAAGCCGTATTGGTCGTATCCACTGCGCCTGTCGCTACCATGCCCGTATTGCCCGGGTTACCGGCATCGACGCCATCAGGATAGCTATAAAGATCAACTTCTCGGGCTTTGTATTGTGCTTCGTAAGAACGCAACAAAGTCCATTCGGCAGGAGTTAACGCAGATTCAAAACCTATGCCCGGGTTCATCCAGACAAGGTTTGCCGTGGTCAGCAAAATTCCGTTGTAGTTGCCCACTCCTGCTTCCGTCTCGAGGAAGGCTTCGGTTAAATCGGTGGTTGACGCGATTAAAGTGTCAAACGGTGTACCGATTTGCTTTAAGAAAGCAGTGATGGCTTCAAAGGTGGTTTCATCGCTGGTCGCGGCAACCACCAACAGTTTCAGTTTGACTTTTGGTGCTGCGCCTGGCGCAAAGCGGGTTGAAACTCGAGTGTTGCGGAATGCCTCAACGACCACTTTACTGCCAGCCTGTGCAGTATCAACTGCACCCACTTCAACTTGTGGTGGTGGTTGGTTGCTGACTGATGGTAAAGGGTGTTGACTGGTCTTCGAGCTGCTTGGGACTAGCCCAGTGTTTTCGTCAATTGGGGTTTGATCCGTGGTTTGGCAACCAATCAGCGCAGCGCAAAGTAACCCGACGCTAAGCAGATATTTTAGTGATTTTGGTTGTGTGTAGAAAAACTCGTTCATGTAGTGCCTCTTTCTTACGGGTTACTTTCATTCGTTATACTGACTTGCACTTTCTAAATTCTTACCTTCTTGTTATTTCTTTATATTTTGAATGTTCTAAACGTTAATTTTGAAGTTTTGAGTATTGAACATATTTTTACGCAACCCAAACCAGCGACCACATGGCATCAAAATAGTCCTATATGGTGCTGCTGACGGCATCTAGTTTGAAACCTTGCTGTACCAGATTGGGGAACGACACCATAACGCGAACACTGTCAAGATGAGCCAAGGCGCGGGGGCTGCCATGAGCAACAAAATGACGGGGAAATATTTCAACCAAGACTGCATTTACATCCCTTTCTTTGTTTTAGGGGTGTTTGGCAATCAGGTTGAACCTGTGCAGATCGCAGTAACTTGAATGTTCCCCCAAACGGTTCAAGCGCTAGGAAGATTGTACAAAGTTGCGTATTAATACGACGTTAAGTTGTTTTTTACTGTTCGTCAAAGCTTTTTTTTAAAAGATACCGAGAATTGATAACCTATATCATTCTCTGTTTATTTTCATTTAACACTCATCGTTAAATGAATGTTAGATCATCACATTTGACATTCTCATGAAGGCTTGACCCAAAACAATTGTGCTCCACGCACTTTACAGCGATACCAAATTTGCTGTTAAGCTGTGAAGTAATGTATTAAGGATGGACTAACCCAATTCTCACTTTATGCAATACTGTCTATCACTTTATCAACCATTAATTATAGCCTTTTAAAAAACCCACCAAGCAAAAAAATCTTGATCATGGCGATACGATTAAAGCGCTAAACGACCAGCCACGAGATGCCGTTTCTTTGCGCCCAAGCAATCTCAGCTACTTTCCACTGTTTCTACGATAGACTTTATAAACACGCTCAAACACCAGCCAAAACCAGCACAATGTGATCAAATCAAGCTTACAGGAGTGTGAAACTTGAACAATCAAACCAATCAGACTTTGAAGTTGCCACTTTGGGGAACGGCGCAGCTCGAGTTTGAAAATCAAGCGGTTTCAATCCGAAAAAAAAGCTTAGCCATCCTTTATTACCTTGCCCTAGAAGGTGCGACAAGCCGGGACACTTTAGCCGATCTGATTTGGGATCGTTTAGACGCGACCTCAAACCTCAGGGTTGAATTGCATGACCTTCGGCTCAAATTAAAACCGCTGGGTATTCAAGCCTTTCCGCGCGGGCAAAATCCATTAAAATTGCCCGAGGGCATCATCCTCGAGCCAGGAAAACGCAACACAGAATTACGCAATACCAGCGTCCAACCGATGGAAGGTTTAGAACGCGGATTGGATCAAATTTCAACCGCCTTTGAACAGTGGCTGGCAGCCCGACGCCGAAGCCTGATCGATCCGGTTCATGCCACCTGGGGACGTGAGAAACTGATCGCAACCCTGGCGGCGCAAGTTCAAAACGCTAGCGTTTTGGTGCTGAGCGGCTTACCAGGATTTGACACGACCAACGTGGTTCGAGAATTGGCGCGGAGCCTCAATCTAAGTTTTGTTGAGGGACTGACGGGACCAGCCAAATCACTCAAATTTCTCAAACAACCCTTTGCCCACAATGCACTCGAGAATATACTCGAGCATGTTGAGGGCGTGGTGGTGGTGTCGCTCAGCACGTTTGGAGAATTGCCACGATTGATCCTGGAACTCGAAGAACGCCTGAGCGATTCACGCCTAATTTATTTTGACCTCAAACCGCTCTCCTGGGTTGACGCCCGAAGCGGACCGCTGGCACAAATCAGTTTTTCGCAGGCGGCACAGTACTATCTTGAAACCCAGGGCAATCCAACCCACCTGCAATACCTGTTGACTGGCACGCAAAACAAGCTGCAAGGGAAGCAGCCTTACAGCAAAATTGCTTCCAAAATTCAACTCGAAGCCCGTGATCTTGGGCATGAAGCGCGGCTGGCACTCGAGCGTCTAAGCATTCAACCAGGCTCGATTCCTGATGGACTGATTCAAGCTTTGGTTGCTGAACCCTATTTGGACGAACTCGAGCGCAGCGGTTGGCTAAGGTTTTCTGACGCTTGGTACATCAGTTATGAAAGCGTCAGGCGACTGATTTACACCTCAAACAAGCCTGGCTTTCGGGTGCGCACCCATCAACGCGCCGCACGTTATTTTGAAAGTATTAACGAACCGCTGCAAGCTGCCTTTCACCGTTCTGGTGCGCTTGAATCAACCGACTGGGAAGAATTACTTGAGTTTTCAGACCCAATCCAACGGCTGGCGCTCGAGTATTGGTTGAGCAAAGAACTTCATCGAAATTTGCGAAATACAACCGATCCCAAAAAACCCAAAACCTTGCAAAAATTGATTGACTTAAAACGCGAACTTCCAGTGCTGGAAAATGACCGTTTCGGTACAGGATTAGAATTTGAAGACAGCGCCATGCGGTTCGTGCGTGCCAGCATGCAACCCGAACCAGCCGGCATGGAATTTCATGCTTTTGACCATAACGTGGTGATTTGCGCTCGAGGGCAAGCCTTTAGTGAGCATTTGTTCGGCATGGGGTTGACCGGTCAAGCCGTGCCACTCGAGTTTGGATTATCGGGCGGCAGACCACGGCTGATTCTTTTGGACATCAATGCCCCCAGTATGGTGGGTGACATCACTGTTCTGCCACTCGAGGAACGATTTGAGCACTGGATTTACATTCCGTCGGGAACAGGATTTTACGTTCATTCACGACTTGAAAACGGCATCGTTGACCTGGAACTTCACGCCTATACCGTGATCGAAAATCATTCACTTCACATGCTCGAGGTCGATTGTTACCCACTTGGGTCAGAAAATTGAAGCTTGAGCTTTTGCACGGTTTGGGTTTAAAACGATGATAAAAATGATGTTCTGATCGCAGTTCTTTTTCATCGGCGCTCATGATACGTCTCTCGCATCTTGAATTGAAAACAATTAGAAGCATCAACCTGGAACCGCCGCAATCGATTTCATCAGGCTCATAATGTTGCCAAGGTTATTAGAATTGATCCACCTAACATGCAAGGCGCATGAATAAACTTTTTAGAACGAATAAATGGTTGCTCTTTGGTCTTGGTTTTTCTTCACTTGTTTCCTGCAATACTCTTTCAACGCAAGAAAACACCCGCAATGGGAACACCGATCCACCGGCTCGGGATGTTCCAGTTTGCACATCGGACAGTTCCAGACCCTGCGGATGGCGCGCTGAAACTGCAACACGCGGCCAGATGTCGCCGGATCGTTCCCGAATGCGCGGTTGGTGGCCGGCGCCA
>JANMUC010000241.1:0-6381 GCA_031391225.1 Deinococcales bacterium | reverse complement strand
TGCAAGCAAGAAGTGAACGGGCGTGATTTGCGAGTTGCTGCGTGCCGTCGCCATTTGCTGCGCGGTTTGTAGCGCTTGCCCCGCCAGTTCGGTAAATTTTTCGTTGTTCATGAATACACCTCAAGAATGTGGTTGATGCTCGAGAGGGAACTCGAGATATTTAGTCTCTAAAAGCATAAGACCTGAGTGTGGTATTGTCAAATTTATAGCGTCTAGGAAAAACGTAAGTTGTCGAGTACACGCTTGCCAGCATAAGCGGTTATGCTGAGTTTTATGTCAGACCTGACCCACTTTAAAGACGGACGACCCCACATGGTGGATGTCTCCGAAAAATTTGCAACCAAACGTGAAGCCACCGCCGAAGCCATCGTTAAGCTTCCCCAGGAAGCTCGAGAAGCCCTTAACCGTGGCGGTGTGGGAAAAGGTGATCCGCTCATGGTGGCACAACTTGCTGGCATTATGGGCGCTAAAAAAACCAGTGATCTGATTCCACTCTGCCACCCGATCTCACTCTCGAGCGTCGATGTACACCTCGAGCGCATTGAAGTTGGAGTTCGTGTGACCGCAACTGCCAGAACCACCAATCAAACTGGGGTTGAAATGGAAGCTTTGACCGCCGTCAGTATTGCCGCGTTGACGGTTTACGACATGCTGAAAGCCGTCAGTAAAGGCATTGAAATCTCGAGGATTCGGTTACTGAAAAAAACCGGTGGGAAATCTGGAGATTGGGTCGCACAAGACTGAGGCTCGAGGTGCGTGCGGCGTTATACTGCCGCATGTCCAATATTTCTGAAACCGATCTGCAACATGCCAACACCGAATTGCTCGAGTGGCTGCGAATTCCCAGCATCAGCACATTACCTGAACGCAAAGCCGACATGAACCGTGCCGCCGAATGGTTACACGCGAAGCTCGAGACAATAGGTTTTACTTCTGAAATTCTTGAGACCGCAGGGCATTCGGTGGTCTTTGCCGAACGAAAATCGCAAAACTCGAGTGCGCCAACAGTTTTGCTCTATGGTCATTACGATGTGCAACCCGTAGACCCTGAAAACGAATGGGTCACACCACCGTTTGAACCAGACATCCGCGATGGACAAATTTTTGCCCGTGGTTCAACCGACGATAAGGGTCAAGTTTTTGCCCACGTCAAAGCGCTCGAGTTTTACTTGCGCGACCACGGCGATTTGCCAATCAATTTAAAGCTTTTGATCGAGGGCGAAGAAGAAATTGGCAGTCCAAATTTAACGCCTTTTGTCGAGGCTCACAAACAAAAACTCGAGTGTGATGTGGTCGTGATTTCTGATGGCAGCATGTTCGCGCCAGGGGTTCCGACGTTGACGACAGGTTTGCGCGGACTCGCTTATTTTGAGATTCATGTTCAAGGGGCGTTTAAAGACCTACACTCTGGAGGATTTGGCGGGGCGGTTGCCAACCCGATTCAAGCGCTGGCACAAATCATTCAAACGTTACGTGACGGTAACGGCAAAATTTTGATCCCAGGGGTTTACGATAGCGTGCGAGAAATCTCGAGCCTTGAAAAAGAGGCTTGGAAGAAATTGCCATTCTCAGAATCAGAGTTTGCCAAATCAGTACAGGTTAACGAACTTCCAGGCGAACCAGGTTTCAGTGTGCTCGAGCGACTTTGGGCGCGACCAACCCTCGAGATCAATGGCATTTGGGGCGGTTTTCAAGGCGAGGGTGCGAAGACCGTTCTGCCAGCCAAAGCGGGAGCAAAAGTCAGTTTGCGCCTTGTGCCAGACCAAACGCCAGAAGAGATTGCAGAACTGGTGAAACAACACATTTCCAGACTCGAGCTTCCAGGCGTGACCGTCGAAGTTAAATTCTTACACGGTGGAATGCCAGCGCTGGTTGAAATCTCGAGTCCTCCCGCCCAAGCCGCAATTCGTGCCCTCGGACGCGCCTACCCAGGTAAAGAGGTGGCGATCACCCGAACGGGCGGTACGATTCCAGTGGTTGCGACCTTCAAGGAAAAATTGAACGCGCCAGTTTTACTGGTGGACTACGGACTACCCGACGACGGAGCGCACGGACCGAACGAACGGTTTACGCTCGAGTGTTTTCACAATGGCATCAAAACCAGTGGCTTTTTGTACGAGGAATTGGCGAAATTGACGTAAACCTCTAGCACTTGATGTTTCAGATTGGCAGCGGTGCGCCTCGGGGAAAATACATTCCAGTGCGGGTTTCTTGCAGGTATTCCTCGAGTTGAGGCATTTTGGATTTGATCGCGGCGGCGCACTCGAGTTCGATGTCATACGGCACGCGAACCAGGGTTAACTCGAGTTCTTTGCTGCCGTGCAAAATGCCGTAACTTGGAACAGCAACATCGAGCGGATTTCCGACGCTTCCAACGTTGAAAATCATTTTGCCGCGCATCTGCGGTGTAGGTTCTGGAAATCGGCGCAAATGTTTCACCAAGGTCGTGTGAATGTCGCCGTAACCGATGGCAATGGGCAGTTCTGCATCTGTGCCAACCAATTCGGTGGCGTCAAACAAGCCGTAAAAACTCTCGAGCGGATCGTTTTCGCGCACCCGCACCCACAAGCCTTTGGCGCTGGCGTGAAACAGCCGAACCACGCCAGAAAAACGTTGTAGCTCGAGCGAATAAGGGAGACGGGTCAACGCTTTTTGAAGGTCAGTTCCGATTTGATCGCGTTGGTAATCGAGGGCTTGTGCCATCAGCGGTTGATCGCCCAGAAAATCGGGTTGAACGCGCCGAGAGAGCAGATCATCCCAATTGCCATAAATAATTGGGATATTGCGCTCAAGCAGCAGTTCAAAAACCTCTTTTGGACGTGGACCTTTGCCGCCAACATCGCCCAGATGCACAATATGCTTGATTCCTCGAGCGTCAATATCCGCCAAAACCGCCTCGAGCGCGGTCAGATTCGCGTGCGTGTCAGCAATGATGGCAACAGTTTGGTCTGGTGGAATGTTGAGCACTTTTGGCACAGTTTGAAGTTTCCTTTCTGACGATTTAGAGCTTTAACCCGCAATAAAAACTTGTCCAGTTCGTCCAGAAACCTCGAGTGTCAAAACACCACCTCCTACCTGAAATGCGTTTTCAGAAAAGTGCTCGTGATAAATGCCGTGCTCTAAATCCTCGAGCTTAATTTTTTGTGATTCACTGCCAGCATTCAGTACGACAACAGCGACTGAATCTTCGAGTTTGCGCTCAAAGACGACTGTCATATCTCTCGCGTACAAGGTCTTGTATGACCCCTGACGCAAAGCGGGAACCTGATTTCGAACCGCAATCGCTTTGATCGTGAAATCAAGTAGCTCGAGGTTCCAAAGGCTTTCATCCCACGGCATTCCGCGTCGGCAATCTGGGTCGCGCTCACCGTACAAACCAATTTCATCGCCGTAATACACGCAAGGCGCTCCTGGCAGGGTCATTTGCAAAACGGTCATTAGTTTGACGCTGCTCAAATCGCCACCCGTGACCGACATTACCCTTGGCGTATCATGCGAGCCGAGCAAATTCAGTTGTGCCTGCGTAATTTCTTCTGGATGCAATTCTAGAAGTTCCTCGAGTTTTTGGGCAAAACTTGGGGCATCCAGTGTCTGGAAGTGCTTTAATCCTGTGTCGCTAATCATTTCGGGTAATATTGATTCAGCCGCCAGAAACTCGTAAGTGATTGTGGTGAACACGTAATTCATGACCGCGTCGAACTGATCGCCTTTCAACCAACGGCTGGCATTGCCCCAAATTTCGCCGACAATGTACGCTTCAGGGTTGATGTTTTTGACGCGCCGTCTAAATTCTTGCCAAAACTCATCATCGTCGATTTCGTTGGGTACATCGAGCCGCCAACCATCAACACCTTTTTGAATCCAGAACTCGGCAACTCCCCATAAGAATTCACGTACGGCTGGAGTGTCGGTTTTAAATTCAGGAAGTGCAGGATAGCCCCACCAGGCTTCATAATTTGGTGGCTCTTTGGTGTCATAAGCATTGAGCGGAAAACCTTTGACGTTAAACCAATCCAAATATGCGCTTTGCGCCCCATTCTCGAGAATGTCATGAAATTGGAAAAAACCGCGCGAGGCATGATTGAAAACGCCGTCTAAAACAACTTTCATGCCCTTGGCGTGCGCAGCCTCAATCAAATCTTCGAGCGCCTTATTGCCGCCGAGCATCGGGTCAACGTTGAAATAATCGTGGGTGTGATAACGGTGGTTCGATCCCGATTGAAAGACTGGACAAAAGTAAATCGCAGTCACACCCAGTTTCTCGAGATGATCCAAATGCTCGAGCACACCGTACAAATCGCCGCCCTTGTAGCCGTGCGGCGTAGGCATTGAATCCCAATCCTCGAGGTTGCTGGACTTGGGAACCCGAGTGCTTTTGGCAAAACGGTCTGGAAAAATTTGGTAGAAGATGGCGTCTTTGACCCAGTCGGGCGTGCGAATGTCGTTCACGCTTTCAATGATACCTCAAGATTGTCTATGGTTTTTCTTCACAATTTCTTGGTGAAAAACCCCTACACTATGTCGGTGGCGAATCTCGAGTTGCAACCCTACAACCCCGAAGTGACCGTTCTTGATTTGATTGGCGACGAACACGAACGCGCCCGAAGCGTGACCGAACGCTCGAGTTTGTGGTGCGCAGCGGTATCCATCGAACCGATTCCTTGGCTTGATCTGGCGGTGCAATTGCCAATTCAACTGCGAATGGTCATGCAAATCGGTAAAATTTACGGCTTTGAAATCAATTCCAGTCGTGCACATAAAGTTTTGCTCGAGCTAACGGGCGTTGTTGCTTACTCGTACGTCACGCGCAACGTGGCTCGAGGGTTTCTGAAATTTATTCCAGCCATTGGTGGTTTGTTAAATGCGCCAATCACCTACGCGGGAACGTATGCGCTAGGTCATGTTGCCGAACGGTATTTCAGAAACATGCGCGAAGACTTGCCACCACTCTCGAGCGAGGAACGCCGTGAATGGCTAACATCCTTAAGCAATGAAGGCAAACGCATTGCCCGCAATTTAAGACCCGAAGATTTTAAGCGGGCGCTCGAGATGCTGGGCAAAATGCGACGAAAGATCAATTAAGCTCCAGATTTAAAGGCTGCTCATCTTTTGTCTTGTTAAAAAGCATGTACTGTAGGGGTTAGGCATGCCTAACCCCTACGTTGTTAGGGTAAAACCATTGAAATGTATTTCACCTCGAGAAACGCGTCCAAGCCCCACATGCCGCCTTCGCGTCCGACGCCAGAGTTTTTCATGCCACCAAAAGGTGCTTGAGGAGCCATTGCGCTCGGCACGGCGTCGTTGACACCCACAATGCCGTACTCGAGGGCTTCGGCAACGCGCCAGGCGCGTCCCAAGTCCTTTGTCCAGATGTAGGCTGCCAAACCGTATTCGGTGTTGTTGGCGGCAGCAATGGCTTCCTCTTCGGTTTGGAAAGTCACGATTGGCGCAACGGGTCCAAAAGTTTCCTCCTCGAGAATCTTCATGCCAGGTTTGACATCGCTTAAAACGGTGGCTTCAAAGAATAATCCTGTTGTGGCATGACCACCACTAACGACTCGAGCACCTTTGGACACGGCATCGGCAACATGGTCTTTGACTTTTGCCAAGGTCGCGGCGTCAACCAGAGGTCCAAGATTTGTATCCAACTCGAGCGGGTCGCCCATTTTGATGCTGCTGGTGGCTCTCGCAAGCGCATTCTCAAACTCGGTTTTCAGTTTTTCACTGACGTAAACGCGGTTGGTTGCCACGCACTGCTGACCAGCGTTGCGGTACTTGCTGCCCGCCACCGTGGCGGCTGCCAGTTCAACATCGGCATCATCGAAAACAATGAATGGCGCGTGACCACCTAGCTCGAGCGAGATGCGTTTGAGGGTTTTGGCGCTCTGTCCGTATAGTAAACGCCCTACTTCGGTAGAACCCGTAAATGTGATTTTCCGAACTCGAGGATCGTTCATCAAAACATTTGAAACGGGTACTGGGTCTTGGCAGGGCAGCACTTGAAACACGCCTTTCAAACCACCAGCTTGTTCCCAGAGTTCGGCAAGGTAAAGTGCGGTCAGCGGCGTTTGTTCGGCTGGCTTGAGGATAAATGTGCAACCTGCCGCCAGTGCAGGTCCGATCTTCCACGCTGCCATCATCAGAGGATAATTCCACGGTGCGATCTGACCCACAACACCCACCGGTTCACGCCGATAAATGGACGTGTAACCCGGCATGAATTCGCCCGCGTGTGAGCCATGCGTATCACGTACAGCCCCGGCAAAGAAACGCAGATTATCGACTGCGAAAGGAATATCACCACCGAGGCTTACATATTGATATGGCTTACCCGTATTTTCAGATTCAACTTTGGCGAGCGCCTCGGCATTGGATTCAAGC
>JANMUC010000178.1:0-11645 GCA_031391225.1 Deinococcales bacterium | reverse complement strand
CCGCACTTAACGTTGACGAACTGTGTTTGGGTTTGGGATTAACCATTCCAAATGCGAACCTGCTGTTGCCCAAACTGCTCGACGGACGGTTTCAGTTTCTCGAGTCAGAGGTTGCCCTCTGGTCATGGACAATGCCGTTTCCACCAAATGGCGAAACCATTGTGGTACTCGACCTTGAAGCCACCAACGGCGACCCGATCCGCGAAGACATTATTGAAGTCGGCGCGGTCAAAATATCCAGTGCCGGTATCGAAGAATTCTCGAGTTTGGTTCGTACCACACGGCATATTCCGCCGTTCGTGGTCAAACTGACCGGTATCAACCAAACGATGGTTTTGAACGCCCGCCCCGTCGAAGAAGTCCTGACCGACTTCAAAGCCTTCCTGGGCGATGCGACCTTAATCGTTCAAAACTCGGGCTTTGATGTTGCACTCTTGACCCGAGAGTTTGGTAAGCTGCAATTCAAGTTGAGTAACCCTGTGGTAGACACGATCAACCTAGCCCTTGCAGCCTTGCCAGGACGACGTAAGCGCGGGCTTGATGCACTTTCTAAGCTATTTCGTGTCAAACTACAGGAACGCCACCGCGCACTCGGCGATGCTCGAGTCACTTTAGAGATTTCCAAACACTTGTATTACTCTTTAACCCACGGACGTAACATGACTATTGCAGATTTACATCATGGGCTTGTCAAGCCAGTCAGTAACCCAATCAAACCTCAAACCAACAAAAATCAATCTCAAAACTGGCGTGAAAAACGCCCACAAAGGAATTCCCGATGAGTGAAGCGAAAGGTCGCGTGCGGTACATCCTCACCCGATTGTGCTTGAACACGGGTTCGATAGCGGTCTTGAAATACCTCGAGGGGACGCTGCCTTCAGAGGGATTTATTCTTGCCGTGACCGATTCTGGTGAGGAAATCAAACTGACCGCCAGCACAACCGAAAAACGCGTGTATGGACTGACCGATTATTTTGTGAAACGTGGTTTGAACGTTAACGATGCGCTTTTTATCACCGTCATCGGCGATAAATTGCAACTCGAGAGCATTGCTAAAAACCGTGATGCCAAACCCGACCTCGAGCGTCCTGCCCAAAGCACACCAGTTGTACCGAAAGCCAAATTCGAGCGCCAGATTATCGAAGAAAGTGCTTACGTCCGTGAAGTCCGCGAGGTTAAAGTCTCGCCGTATCCAAAAGGTATTCTGTACCCGCGTTCAAATGAAACCAGCGAAAATGGTGCATCAAAACTCGAGGCTGCACAACCAGAAACAACACCCGAAGCACACGTTTTAGAAGCACCTGTTGCTCGAGAAACCGCACCCGCTAAACAAGCCACACCGTTTGAAGTCATGCTCGAGAATGTACATACCAGCTTCACCGCCCTGGGTTATGTGGTCAGTGCGCTCGAGAGTGGTTTGCTTTTAGAGACCAAACTCGGACGGCTCGGACACCGCGTGGCACTCGCTGTCACCGATGGCAAACTCGAGATGGATGCCATGAACAGTATTCTGAAAGCTGGACGCGTCACAGGCGTTAAATACCTTGCCGTTGCCGCCCCAAGAGACGTACTTGGCTTTCTCGAACCCAGCGCCGCCTTTGGACGTGTCTGTAAAGTCGAACTCGAGTCACTCTCCGACCTGCGCGACCTCGCCAAACTCTTTTCGTTTGGTCCACTCGAGCTTGAAGGTTACTGGAATGCGGGCAACATCAACACCGAAACGCTCGAGTCACTCGAGGCGAACGTGCAAAGCCAAATTCAAAGCAGGGGTTTGTTCAGTTTTGTTACCCTGGCATTGAATCATTTTGACGCGCCGCGTATTATTACACCAGAAGAAATTCAGGACAAACTCAGCGCCACCGGCATCACCACAGGCACGATCACCGAAGTCCTCGAGACACTTTCAAAACCACCCTTCAACCTGCTTTCCCCAATGGGCGTGGGCGAATACCACCTTCGCGCCAACCTCGAGCGCGGCTTGTCCGATGTGGCAGAGTACGTCTCGAGCCTGAGAATGCGGCTTCGTCACCCAGTTGTGAATGCCAGTGCGGAAGCTGAAACAGTCGCTAACGTCAAGTAAAACACGGGATTCTCGAGCGGACAGCGTTAATGCTGTCCGTTTTTTTGAGGCTCGAGAAACTGCGTAAGCTACCTTGAGATTATCCCAACCTCGCCTCGAGCGTCCTGCCGCCCTCTTCAGGCTCGAGCACAATCCGCACACGGTACGCCAGCGCTTTCGCCTGACGCGCCAACGACTGCACTTCCATATTCTCGGGACGACCACGCCCAGCATCCTCGAGTTGTTTGACCCGAGCATGATGCAGGTTTAAACGCCTTGCCAATTCGCGCACTCCCACCCCGCGCTCGGTACGTGCCTGCTCGAGTAATTCACCAAGCGTTAACGCTAAGACACCCTCTTCAATGATTGCCTCGAGATCGTCAGGATTGGCTTCTAAAACAGGTTGTGCAATTTTTGGAATAATTGCGCCTTCAGGCAAACTCAACATGGCTTCGAGTACTGCACGGCTGTCAGGTTCGAGTTTTTCCAGGTTACGAAGTTTTTTCATTTTGACTCCCTTCACGTCCTCGCCATTCACGGCGCGGGAAGATTGGCAGACCGTCACGGTAAGTGCTGGCAATTTTGGCGGTATCTGCCAACAAAACCGCATCGGCTTGGGCTTCGTGCTTACATTCGGCACGACACAAGAAAAAAGTGTCATTCAAACCACGAAACAAATAAATTCGCGCACCACCCTTATCACCACCTCGAGAACGCGATTTGAGTTCGACCAGTGGACCACCCAAACCCTTAAAGAACCTCGAGTCTACGCCGTGGGTTTTGAGGTCGGCGACCATCCGAACCATTTGCAGGATGCAATCATGATGTCCAGAATGTTTGAGTTCGATCAGGTCTTGAACCAGTGGTGGATAGGGATTCTCGAGCCGCTTGGGGAAGTAAGGATAGGCGATTACAGCCATGTGGTGAGTCTAAACTCACCACCGTTAAAAGTCAAATAAAATCTTTCCAGTCTGCGATTTAACACCGTCCGCTTTTTTGAAGCTCGAGAAACCAAAAAATTCGAGCTTCTTGATCTGGTTTTAAACTTGAGATGATGCCCCTTAAAATCCTCAGCTTTTCGCACTCATTTTTTAAAGTCTCACCTAAACCCCTCGAGATTATTCCGTTCTAGACAACAATGCAGGTTTTGTAAGGAATCTTTAAGTCTGTGCTGCTAGGATAACTGAGTTCCGAAGAGGAACGAGCACTACAAGAAGATCAACCCGAGCCTATAAAATACTTATTCGGGAAGATCAAGGAGAAAGAAAATGAAGAACAAGACCCAAGGTTTCACATTGATCGAGCTTCTCATCGTCATCGCCATCATTGGTATTCTTGCCGCAGTTTTGATTCCAAACTTGCTGTCAGCCCGTACCACTGCCAACAAGCGTGCTGTTCAAGCACACAGTGCCAATGTTTACAAAGCCTTGACTGCTGCTCTTGCTAGCGACAGCGCTGCAACAGTTGCTTCGATTGGCACACTTTACGGAGCTACTTGCACGGCAGTACAGGTTGTTGATGCTACACACTTGTATGGTTGGGCAGCTTCTCCAGGCGCAGTTGCTACTTGCACGATTAATTCCGCAGGTGCAGATTTTGTTGTTGCAGTGACAGCAGATGCGGCAACTGGCGCTGGAGTCTCAACCAACGGTTCGTCACTCTAAAACGGGTAAGAACAATTTCGTAAGCAGCGTTGTTACGAATCCCGCCATGTCATAAGCGACATGGCGGGATTCCCTTTAAAGGAAGTTTATGAAACATCATGCCCAAGGATTTACCCTCATTGAATTACTGATTGTTATTGCAATTATCGGCATTCTCGCCGCTGTTCTGATTCCAAACTTACTTGCAGCTCGAGCAACAGCAAACACCAGAGCAGCTCAAACCCACAGTGTCAATGTTTATAAAGCCCTTTCCGCTCAAATCGCAAGTGAACCAAACAAAAATGTTCAGCAAATTGTGGCACTTTACAGTTCAACAGATTGTAAAATTGCACAGTCCCCAAGCGCCACCATTCTTTTTGGTTGGAATGCTTCTCCACCAACCGTTCAAAGTTGCACCATCACCACCCCAACAGCAGCCGATATAGATTTTGTGGTCACAGTTGTTACCGATTCAACCGCTTTTAACAAGACGTATATCAACGGCGTTCAGCAGTAAATTGATTTAATACTTATAGCGCACTATGAACACGCAACCATTATTGTTGCGTGTTTTTTATGGCAATCCCAACACCGTAAACACTGTCACTCGAGCACCAAGACTGCCAAACGCCAAATCTATTCCCAGATTAAACGGCAAAAACCCAAACCAACGTCCTGGCAAATTCAATCCAATTCCAGCATCAAACAGGTAACTCGAGTTAAAGTCCCAGCCAAAATCGGTGAAAATTCGTATTTCTGGCTCGAGGCTGGCAATGCCTAATACGTTGGGAATTTGAAAGCGGTAGCCAAACTCGAGGTTGGCAATCAGGACATTGGGGCGGGTCAGGTAAGCTTCTGGGTAGGCACGAAGCAGGCTGCTCGAGCCGAGGGCAAACCCTGGGGTGTGGCTGGAATAACCGATTACAGCGCGAGCGCGGGTGAACCAGGGCGAGCCAAGGATTTGCCATTTGAAGGCGATTTGGCTTTCGATGCGGGGATTGAGGTTTTCACCGAACCGAAGCTCGAGTGAACTTGAGAATTTGAAATCTTGAATTTCCACTCGAGCCGTGGCTGTTAAACCAATGGCTTGCGAGTCGAGCGATAGTTTGACACCAAAATCGGCATCTCGATACTCGAGTCCAAGTTCCCAGGGTGTGCCTGTTGGTCGTCGTGCTGGGTCAAAACTGCCGTAAACGCGGGTTTCGCTCGAGAATCGGTACTCGAGTTTGGTATAACCGCTGCTTTCGGGAGCGTTGAGCAGTTTGACATAACCGCCTGCGATCCCAAAGTTTCCAAGTGCTCCGCCTGTGGCTTCCAAACCCAACCCGAGCGAACCCCAAGCGCTCGGTGCGCCCGTCCGAGTTCCCCAATCAAAAGCGCTCGGTCCAAGCTCGAGTTGCGGGGCTATCGTCAATTCGGCTGGGATGGCTCGAGCCGCGTTTAAGCCCTGCTCGAGCCTCGAGCGCCAAATTTGGTTGACAGAATTTTTGGTGTGAGGATCACCAACAGGGTTGAGTTTAATGTTTTTTTGCTCGAGGATTTTTGCAATCTCGAGCCATTGTTCTGACGCGGTTTCACGACCTCGTTTGATGAGTTCACGGGCGCTGCCAAAATCAAAATATTGCGCGTCATACGCTTTGACACGGATATATAAATCTGGTTGAGCTTGATCGATGGGTAAAGTCACAGCGGCAACCGTCAAACCAAGGCTCGAGATCAAATTGTCTGGCTTCACATTGGGTTCGGCAAGCCCACGAATCGAAATCACGACGCTCGAGCCTAAATCACGGGCGACATCCACGGGGATTGGGTTTTTCAAGCCACCATCGGCGTAATAATGCCCGTCAATTTCGACGGCGGGGAAAATAATTGGCAAACTGATCGAGGCTCGCATGGCGGTGGTCAGATCACCGCTTGTTAAAGCAATGGCTGGTGAAACCTCGAGTTTTGTGACCATGACCGCCAGTTGTGGACTGGTGTTCTCGAGTTGCTGGTTGTCCACCAGGGCGCGGTAGACGGTTTCCAAGCCGCGAATGTCGAGCAAGCCTTTGGTGGGCGGAAAGGTGACTCGAGCCAGGTCGGTTTGATGATTCTGGAGTTCAGAGAAAATGTCGGCAATCGTGTCAAAGCTGTAACCGCTGGCGTACAAGCCCGAAACCATCGCGCCTGCACTTGTACCAACAATCAAATCGAGCGGCATTCCGCGTTCGACCAGTTCTTGCAGTGCGCCAAGGTACGCGAAACCCCTGGCGACGCCACCCGCCATTGTGACGCCAACCTTTTGGGCATCAACGCTCGAGATTAAAATTTGAGAAAACATCAGAATCAGCAGAAGACGACGCATCTCGAGCATCGTAAGCCAGATTGGTTAATTTACAGTCAAGCAAGCCGCAATGTTGCGCCAGCCTCAAGAAGCAAAGCCCGAGCGCGTCCAACCAAATACAACGATCCTGCAATTACGATTTTTGAGGCAGTGATGGTGTCCAGTGCAATCTCGAGGGATTCAAAGGCAATACCATCAAACTCGAGCGCCAATGCAAACGGGTCAGCGCCCAATTCACCTGGGGAGACAAAATTGACGCTCGAGGCTTTCAAACGCAATGGTTCAAGCACAGCATGAACGTTCTTGCGTGCCATCACGCCAAAAATCAGAGTAAAACCAGGCTCGAGATTATCAGCCAGTGCTCGAGCGCCAGCAGGATTGTGAGCACCATCGAGGATATATTCGCGGTGTTGAAAGTCAAAAATTTCAAACCGTCCAGCCCAAGTCGCTTGCATGGCAGCGTTGATGCTAGATTCTGGTTGCTCGAGGATTCTTAAACTCGCGGCGACCAAAGCGGCATTCTCGAGTTGATGGTTGCCACGCAAAGCGGGGGCATGAGGAAGCGCGAACAACGGATTCTCGAGGTCAAAAACATGCAATGGCGCATGACGCTCGAGCGCAATTTCACCAATGATCTCGAGCGGCACACCTTGAGCGGCGGTGATAACTGGAATGCCAGTTCGTATCGCTCCAGCTTTTTCGAGCGTGATGCGTTCCAACGTGCCGCCCAAGGCTTCAACATGGTCAAAGTCAACGTTGGTGATGATGGTTAGTTTGACATGCTCGAGGTTGTTGGTGGCATCGTGCAAGCCACCAACGCCAGCTTCAACCACGGCAATGTCAACGTGTTGATCGGCAAAATACTTGAACGCCATCGCGGTGACAAAATCGAAAAATGCCGCCTCGAGCTGCAAACCTTGCGCCCAACGCACGAACGATTCAATTTCAGAAGCTGGAATTTGCTGCCCGTTCACCAAAATCCGTTCAGAAAACTCGAGCAAATGCGGCGAGGTAAAACGCCCAACCTTCATGCCCGTTGAACGCAAACCCGCCTCGATCATGGCGCAGACACTGCCTTTGCCGTTCGTGCCGATCACATGGATGGCAGGAAAATGCTGTTGTGGGTTCTCGAGTTTTTCGAGCAATTCTCGAGTGCGTTCAGTCCCTCGCGCCGCACCAGAACGGGTACGGGCGAACAACCAATCTAAGGAGTTTTCATCAACAGGGTTATCCACAGTGTGTTGATAACCCTACCGATTTTCGGTCTTGGCTGGCAAGTTTTTCAGCCACTCGAGGTGCGAAGTCCAAACTTTAGACCACAAAACATTGGTATCAACCTGTAAATCAAAAACTTCACGCAATACCGTGTTGTACTCAGCTTGAGTCTCGAGCGTGCGACTGGTTTCGATCCCGTTTGAAATGGTTTGCAACATTGCACCGCGCAAACTTTGCACACCCGTTTCGGTCATGCGGTGACAGACCACAACCCGCACAAAACCGCTCTCGATTGAGGTTTGTAAATACGTGCAACGCTCTTGAAAATTTAAAAGTTCTTGAGGCTCGAGCCTAAAGTCAAAACTGTTCCCAACTGCGCCAACACTGACACTTGGAATATTAAACCGCCAATGTTCACCGTTTTGCTCGAGTTGAAATTCTCGAGATTGCTGCGTGTAAACACCAGGTTTGAGCGGGATTGGCTCGAGCAAGCCATTGCCAAACCCTGCATCTGCCAGATAAGGTTGCTCGAGATTCACTTTTAACCCCAGATGATTGGCGCTGGCATCGGTTTGACCCACCGCACACGCCAGATACTCCACGTCAAAACCAATTTCACGCAGCGCCCAAGCCAGTAAACCATTCATCTCGTAACACCAACCGCCGCGTTTCTCGAGCACGATTTTCTGAAACGCTCGAGCTGGGCTCAGTTCCAGTGTACGCCCAAGGTGAATGTCTAAATTTTCGTAGGCGATGTTCAGCAAGTGATGGCGATGCACCGCAATCAGCGTCTCGAGGTCAGGCTCGAGATCACCCGTGTACTTAATGCGTTGAAGGTATTGCTCGAGGTTCATGTCGTAAAGTTTAAAGCCTGAGAAGCTGATGCTCGAGTCTGTTGTCTAACTCGAACCTCTGCAAAGCAGTGTCGCAGACAAAATAGTGTGCCCTAATTCACCTGAAACCCTCATCCGGCTCGTACCTCGCCACCTTCTCCCGCAGGGAGAAGGAAAACCCTCGAGCCGCACGTGTAAAGAGCCGAAACTCCCTTCTCTCCGAGGAGAGAAGGCGACCCCGCCCGTTAGCGCCCCAAGCCCGTAAGGTGCTGCTTTAAGGGGCAAGAAGGTGCACGTTTGGGGTCAAGAAGGGTTGGGGATGAGAGGGTGGGGCAACGCTGATTCTCGAGTCTGAGAAGAAAAAAAGCACTTAAAGCTTATCCAACTCGAGCATCAATCTTCTTACTCGCTCGAGCCGTGCAATCGGGTTTCTTTGTTGCCCAACGCCGTATCAATCGCACTCATGACTTCATCGGTCATTTGCGGCATCAACTCGAGCGCTGCAAAGTTTTCTTTGACTTGCGCGGCTTTGGATGCGCCTGTGATGACGGTGCTGACGTTTGGATTCTTGGCGCACCAGGCGAGCGCGAGTTTGGGCAGAGTCGTTCCCAGATCACTGGCGATTTTTGCCAAATCCCGAACTTTCACCAGTTGTGCTTGTCCCTCTGTGCTTTCAAAACGTGCTTTCAACCATTCGTAACCTGGCAAGTTGATGCGGGTGTCATTCGGGACGACGTCGTTGTATTTTCCAGTCAACAAACCACTGGCGAGAGGCGACCAGATGGTTGTTCCCAAACCGATTGTGTCTGGATTGTAAAGCCTGTTGTATTCGACTTCGACGCGGTAACGGCTGAACATGTTGTATTGAGGTTGTTCCATCGTTGGTGGAATCAGGTTGTACTGCCGGGCAACCGCGTAGGCTTCCATCAATTCTTGAGCCGACCATTCGCTTGTGCCCCAATACAGCACGTCGCCGCGATGAATCAATTCGGTCATGGCGCGAACAGTCTCTTCGATTGGTGTGCTGCGGTCTGGGCGGTGACAGAAGTACAAATCGAGGTATTCGCATTGCAAGCGTTTGATGGCTTGATGGCACGCCTCAAAAACGTGTTTGCGCGAAAGCCCGCGTTGAATTGGCGATGGATTGTCAATCGCCCCGCCAAAAACTTTGCTCGAGACAATGTAACTGTCACGTCGCCATCCCGCTTTGGTCAGGGCTTCGCCCATGATGGTTTCGGCTTGACCTCGAGCGTAAACTTCGGCGTTGTCAAAAAAATTACAGCCGTTGTCGTATGCCGCCGACATCAATTCCAATGCTCCGTCCACATCCAATTGCGTGCCGAACGTGACCCAAGCACCGAATGACAGTGTGCTGACTTGCAGACCCGATTTACCCAAACGACGAAATTCCATACAAATTCACCCCTTCGTGTGTTGCAGACGAGAAGTATCGCCTGTCGAAGGGATGAAGCGCAAGGATAAGCTTTACGTTTACAGCTTTAAAACTCGCCGACCAACTCAGGACGCGCGAAGACAATCTTGCCAGCCTCGAGTCCAATGTACAGTTCGCCCTCTGGAAAGGAAATTAGCGACATTGAAAGTGGGTCTTCAATTTCGTCGCGCATGATGGCACGCAACTGACGGCTCGAGCCTTTGAGCCTGACTTTGGAAACAATGTACGGCGCGAGCTTCGGGTCAAATTCGACGTGTAAATCTCGAGATTCGAGTTCAACCCGCATGTCCTCGAGCATGTCGCGGGTGATGCTGATGAGTTCGGCTTCGCCGAGTGGTTTAAAGCGAATCACTTCGTCGAGACGATCCAAGAATTCTGGACTGAAAAGGTTTTTGATCGGTTGGGTGTCGGTGATTTCACCGTCGCCAGCGAATCGTACGCCGCTTGATTGGTTAAAGCCGGTATTGCTGGTCATGATTAAAACGGCGCGGCGGAAGTCCACGGTGCGTCCAAGTCCGTCGGTCAGGCGTCCATCGTCGAGCACTTGCAAAAACGTGTTGTACACGTCTGGGTGCGCTTTTTCGATTTCGTCGAGCAGAATGACGCTGAATGGTTGACGGCGTATCGCTTCGGTCAAACGCCCGCCCTGATCGTGACCGACATAACCAGGAGGTGCGCCGATCAGTTTTGAAACGCTGTGCGCCTCTTGGTATTCGCTCATGTCAAACCGTACCAAACTGCGTTCAGAACCGAATAAAGTCTTGGCAAGCGCTTTGGCAAGATGGGTTTTACCCACACCGCTTGACCCGACAAACAAGAACGATGCCGAAACTCGAGTTCGTCCACCCAAGCCAACCCTCGAGCGTCGCAGTGCCGCCGACAACGCTCTGACGGCTTCAGGTTGCCCAAAGACTTGCTTCCCAAGATTATCCTCGAGCGCCAAGAGTTTCCCGTCGTCGCGGTCATCAACGTAAATGCCGCCCCAGGAGTCCACAATCGCTTCAATGTCTTCGCGGGTGACAATCGGTGTTCCGTTACCGTCCTCGACCACAGGAACGCCAAGGCTGGCGTTTAAACGCACCCTCGAGCCAGCTTCGTCAATCAAGTCAATGGCTTTGTCAGGAAAATTCCGTCCAGGCAAACTGCGTTCGCCGACCTTGACGGAAAGCTCGAGGATCGGGTCGGGAATAATCACGTTGTGATGCTCTTCGTAACGCGGTTTTAGACCGCGCAGAATCTCCAAGGTTTCGGCTGGGGTCGGCTCGAGCACGATCACGGGTTGAAAACGCCGCTCGAGCGCCGCGTCTTTTTCGATGTACCGGTGGTATTCGCCCGTGGTGGTCGCGCCAATCACTTGAACTTCGCCCCTCGAGAGTGGCGGTTTGAGGATGTTCGCGGCGTCGAGCGTGCCTTCCGCGCCGCCAGCGCCAACCAGCGTGTGCAATTCGTCCACGAATGCCACCACCCTGGCGCTGCGGAGTTCTTCGATGATTTGCCGCAGGCGCTCTTCAAATTCGCCGCGATATTTTGTGCCGGCGACCACACCCGCCAGGTCTATCGAAATCAAACGCACGCCGCGTAAATTTGGTGGCACACGGTTTTCAATGATCGCCAGCGCCAGACCCTCCGCAATGGCGGTTTTGCCCACACCAGGATCGCCAATAAGTACTGGGTTGTTCTTGGTGCGACGACTGAGGATTTGCACCACACGCCGAATTTCCTCGGCGCGACCAATCACGGGGTCAAGTTTGCCTTCCCTCGCCTCTTTGGTCAGATCACGCCCGTACTCGTCCAGGAACGGTGTGTTGGCAGGTTTTTGTTCCTGGCGCGGGTCGGCGTGCGCCAGAATGCGCCAACGAATGGTGTCCACATCCCGCGATAAATCTTGCAAAATTCGGAAAGCCACACCGTCACCCTCGCGCAAAATGCCCAAGAGAATATGTTCTGTGCCAATGACTTGCGAACCCAAATTTCGGGCTTCAGAACTGGCAAGCTCCATCACGCGCCGTGCCCTGGGGGTAATTGCGGGCGCTTCGGTATGACGCAAACCCTCGCCGCGACCAATGATCTCCTCGACCCGACGCCTGAAACCCTCGAGAGATATCGGCTGCCGGCGGCG
>JANMUC010000119.1:0-4463 GCA_031391225.1 Deinococcales bacterium | reverse complement strand
TTTGCGATTGCACAAGGCAGCCCAAGCACAGAAGCACCTCGAGAACGGCGTACAACCTGCTCGAGACTGGCTTTTCACAACGCGACACGGGACAGCCGTACACCCTGACAACGTAAACCGAAGCCTCGAGCGGTTGTGTACCGTGGCAGGTGTTCGCAAAGTCCGAGTGCATGACCTACGGCACACTTACGCATCACTGGCAAGACGTGCGGGTGTGTCCCTCGAGATTGTCAGTGAAAAGCTTGGACACCATGCCTCAAGCTTCACGGGTGATGTTTACAGGCACACTTTCGAGGATGAGCACGAAGAGGCAGCACTCGAGTTAAGCCAGTTGTTCGCAGACCGTCCGAGGGCGCAAGCCTGACCGCTCAAGCAAGGGTTAAAAGTGGGACGTTCCGCATCTGTTCCGCATTCGGCTGTTTTTGAAGGATTTGCAGAAAATCCGAGAAATAAAAAAGCCCCGTTCTGGACGGGGTTTTCTTTTGGTTGCAGGGACAAGATTTGAACTTGCGACCTTCGGGTTATGAGCCCGACGAGCTACCAGACTGCTCCACCCTGCGTTACGGTTTGTACTGCCCGCTCGAGGTCTGATCTCGGGCGGAGTGAATAGTATCAGTGAAGTTTAATTTCGTCAAGCCCAAAATTACAATTCGGCAATCTCGAGCACCTTGCGGCGTTGTAGAATAAAATTCAGTATGAGCCGAGCAAATCCCAGCCTTCAATATGTCTGAACTGCGAATCCTTGGCGGCAGCGCAAAAGGTCGCAGCCTCAGAATTCCCGAAACCGCCCGTCCGACGGGCGCAAGGGTTCGCAAGAGCCTGTTTGATATTTTAAACGTTTATGCCCAAGGCTCGAGTTTTCTGGACTTGTACGCTGGTGCAGGCGGCGTGGGTTTAGAGGCGGCATCACGAGGATTTGACGTCACGATGATCGAATTACATCCCAAGTCAGCCGACATCTTAGAGCGTAACCGTAAAGAATTAAAACTCGAGGGACGGGTTTTGAAGGCGGATGCCAAAAAGTTTATTGCCACGAATCAGAATGCTTTTGACATCGTTTTTATAGACCCACCATATGCGCACGACATTCTCGAGGTTTCCAAACTGGCTTTGGCGCAACCGCAATTGGTCAGCATTGAGGGTGTTTTAATCGTGCAACATCCCGTTCAGCTTGATTTAATCGCGGTGGAGCAGTATGTCCTCGAGCGTCGGCAGTACGGTTCAAATGTTTTGACGTTTTATTGGAAACAAAATGATCAAGCTGAGGTGATTTTATGAAATATATTTTGTACAGCCGCGCGGGTTGCAGCTTGTGCGCCAAAGCCAAAATCGTGCTCGAGAAGGCAGGTTTGGACTTTAACGAGGTTTCGATTGAGGGCGATGCGGCGCTTGAGGAACTTTATCAATTTGAGATTCCTGTGCTGGCAGACGAATCCGGACGACAAATCTTAAAAGGTGTGATTTCCGAATCTCGAGTGGCGGCATTGCTGGCAACAAGCTGATCGGCGGATGCTTGAAGTTAAAGTTTTCCGTTAAGCTAAAGCATGCCTCAATCTTTGCCACGCAGTACGCCCGAAAATCAAGGGGTGCGTTCAGATTCAATTCTCGAGTTTTTAGACGCTGTTGAAAATGCGAAGCTCGAGTTTCACAGTTTGATGGTTTTAAAACATGGGCAGGTGATTGCCGAGGGTTGGTGGAAGCCTTATGCCGCCGACTTAAAACACATGCTCTTTAGTCTCAGTAAATCATTTACCTCGAGCGCGATTGGTGTTCTGGTTGACGCTGGAAAAGTCAGTTTGGAAGATGCTGTGATTTCGTTTTTTCCTGAAGATTTACCGCTCGAGATCAGCGCAAATTTACGCGACATGAAGGTTAGGCATTTGCTATCAATGGCGACAGGTCATGACGATGATCCAACCAACTCGAGCAGCATTCGTGAATCAAAAAACTGGATCAAAACTATTCTCGAACATCCCGTCGAATTCGAGCCTGGAACGCATTTTGTCTACAATTCTGGGGCATCGTTTTTACTCTCGGCAATCGTTCAAAAAGTATCTTCTCAAGCCTTGCTCGAGTTTTTAAAACCGCGACTTCTCGAGCCTTTGGGCATTGAAAACGCAACTTGGGCTTCCAACGTTCAAGGCATCAATTTTGGTGGTTGGGGACTTAATTTAACCACCGAAGACATTGCCAAATTTGGTTTGCTGTACCTGAAAAAAGGAGTCTGGAACGGTCAACGAATCCTGTCTGAAACTTGGGTAAATCAGGCTACCTCGAGTCAGGTTTCAAACGGCGATAAACCCACCAGCGATTGGCAGCAAGGCTACGGATTCCAATTCTGGCGCTGTCAGCACGGCGCATACCGTGGTGACGGCGCGTTTGGGCAGTATTGCGTGGTCTTGCCAGACCAAGACGCGGTGGTAGTGATTACCTCTGCCGTAAATGACATGCAGCAAGTGCTTGACTTGGTTTGGAAGCATTTACTGCCTGGCTTAAACTCGAGCCAAGCAAAACAGCCCTCAAATGAAGCTGAACTTCTCATGCAACAGCTTTTAAGCCTCAAGCTTCAAGTCGTTCGGGGCGAGAAAACTTCTGAATTAGCGACTCGCGTTTCAGGTTTAAATTATGTTTTTGAGGCAAACGAGGCGAACATTCAAAGCATGAACTTCAAGTTTCTGGCGGAACATCTCGAGCTGATTGTGACCAACAATTCTGGCAATTACAAGCTGATTGGTGGTTATGGGCAGTGGCTGGAGACCAACACTTTATTTGAACCGAGTTCTGGTTTTAGAAATCTCGAGTTGCAAAAAGCCAGTCTTCAGGGTGCTTGGATTGCGTCTGAAACTTTTGAATTAAAAATCTGCTTTAACGAATCGGCATTCACCTTCACTTGGCGTCTTGAATTTACCAATCAAGCGTTGACTTTAAACTCGAGCGTGAATGTGGGTTTTGGCGACACGCAATTCCAAACCATGAACGCCAGAAGCCTATGATTCACGGGTCGTTTGGTTTTTGGTCTGTCTCGAGATTTGACTGAGCGCTCAAATTCATTTGGTTGGACTTCATCAAACTGGGGGGGCGTCTCTCATTTGCAGTTATTAGTCTCGAGTCATGAAAAAGATTTTTGCTTTAATGATCTTGGCTGGATTTGGACTGGTCGCTTGTGCGCCTGCCGCTGTCGAAACCAACCGCAACTCGTCGGATTACGCAAAAGGTCAAGTCATCGCCACCCGTGGTTTTTTGGTGAACGAGATCACTGGAAGTTTGGGTAAAACTTTTAAAGCCAAACTGATTTTCGAGCTGAACAAACGCGGATTTAGCGCCATTGACACCGCTTTCGGCTCGAGCACCAAAGCCGATTTTGAACTGTTGGGCGAGGTCAAAGCCGACAAAAAAACTGTTGACTTGGGCACGGTCAACGGCACACCGCAAACCATATCAGATGGGTCGTTTGTCTTAAAAGACGTGCGAGTTCAAGTGAGACAGCGTAAAAACAAGTATGTCGCTCGAGCTTACGATTTGGACTTGCGATCCTCGAGCATTACCTTGTCTGACGTGGCACGCATGTTTGCCGAACGCATGACGATTGATTTTAAACCCGTGCTTTAAGCCACTCGCTCGGTTTCTTTCCAAGCCAGTTCTTCAAGAATTTTCTTGGCGGGGCTTGCAGGTAACACCTCGAGCGCTCCGACGGCTATTTCGCAACGGCGTTGAATCTCGAGTTTGGAGAGTTCGATGGCACTTTTGCCGTCTCGCAGGGGTTGGTTGGCTAAATCGCGCATTCGTTCAACGTCGCCGTCTTGATTGGCGCGACGCGCAATAATATCTTTGGCTTCTTGCACACCATTTTCAAACAAGAACAAGACTGGAAGCGTGGCTTTACCCTCGCGCAAATCGCCGCCGATGGGTTTGCCCAGTTTTTCGGCACTCGAGGTTAAATCGAGTAAATCGTCTTGAATTTGAAACGCCCGTCCGTATTCCAAACCGAATAGCTCGAGTGCGGCGACAACCTCCAAACTCGAGTTTGAAAGCATGGCTGCGCCCTTGCAGGCTGCCGCCGCCAGTGCCGCCGTTTTGCCCGTAATGATGGTTTCGTAATTGGCAAAACTATATGTCTCGAGCGCAGCGACCTGAAATTGCAGCACTTCGCCCTCGCAGATTTGCCTGGCGGTACGGGCAACCAATTGCACGTAACTGGCGGCATCACTGCCAAAACCAGCCAGAATTTCCATGAGCCTGGACAACAAGTAATCGCCGCTTAAAACACTGACCGCATTGCCGTAATGGCGAAACGCCGCCTCGTGACCGCGACGCGTTTCGGCGTCGTCCACCAGATCATCGTGCAGCAAACTGGCAGAGTGCAACAATTCAATGCAGGCGGCAAAATCAACCTCTCGAGCATCGGGGTTTCCCTGAGTTTGACCCAATGCTCGAGCCGCCAGAAATACCAGTTGAGGTCGGGC
>JANMUC010000109.1:0-3234 GCA_031391225.1 Deinococcales bacterium | reverse complement strand
GATTCAAGAAATGCAGGAAATCCACTTCTTCGCCGTCGTCATCTTCCTCGAGTTCTTTGGCGTCAGCTTCGGGGTGAGGGCTTTTAAACAATCGGTCATACAGTCTGAATTCGGCTGGCACGGCGTTGCTGCCAACCCAATGAATCACAGCTTTGGCTTTTTCACCCTCCTCGAGCAGTTTGCAGTGCAGCTCGAGAATATTTCCCGCGTCGTCTTTGGTAATTTGGTTGCATTCGATTACGCCAACGCCACGCAAGAACACACGCCCGTTCGGACTTAAACGCTTGAAACCAGCGACAGGCTCGAGCATAAAATCTTCACGGTCAATCCAGATTTCTTTTGTCAGTTTGACCACTCGAGTTGCAATTTCTGGCTTTACTCGAGTTCCATCTGGAAGCGGCACAAGACCATCGTTCGAGAGTTTAATCACATCGTTTGGAAAGTACGGAATTGTCAGTTCCAAATCCACTTCGACGTTTGAAAGCACAATTTTTAACGGACGCAAAACGCCCATCACCCGAGGCGCAGTGAAATTTAAGTCATCCCGAATTGCATTCTCGAGAATCGCCAAATCCACGGTGCGGTTGGTGCGGTTGATGCTGATTTGCGAGACGAACTTTTGAATCGCGGCGGGTGTCACACCGCGTCTGCGCTGTGCGGCGATGGTCGGCATTCGCGGGTCATCCCAACCAAGCACGTGATTTCCTTCGACCAGCTTTTTCAATTTGCGTTTGCTGACCACGGTGTACTCGAGACTCCTGCGCCCAAACTCGTACTGAACGGGTGGGGCTTTGTCCCAAAGGTTTTCCATCAACCATCTGTACACGGCATTGTTGTCAATAAACTCGAGCGAGCAAAGGCTGTGTGTCACGCCGTCCAAGGCATCGGTGATGGCTTGTGCGAAGTCGTAACTGGGGTAAATGCACCAGTCGTTGCCAGTTCGGTAATGCGTGGCGTGAACGATGCGGTACAGCACTGGGTCACGCAGTTTAAAGTTTGGGTTTGCCAGGTCAATCTTGGCGCGAAGCACGTGCGACTTATCAGGAAACTCTCCAGCCCGCATTTTCTCGAATAACTCAAGATTTTTTTGAGGAGTATAGGAACGACCTCTACTTGGCAATCCTGCATTCCAAAGATGGAATTTATCTTCTTGTGTTGAGCCAGTGTCGTAATCAGCGCGACCTCCACGCAAGTCTGCCAATTCGTCTGGAGTGGAATCGTCCACATACGCTAAACCGCGTTCGATCAAACGCAACGCATCGGCATAAAGTTCTGGGAAGTAACTCGAGGCATACGAGATTTCTGTTCCCCAATCCAAACCAAGCCACGCGAGGTCTTTGGAGATTGACTCAACAAATTCGGGTTTATCGGTGTGCGGGTTGGTATCGTCAAAACGCAGTACAAAACGCCCGTTGTAATCCTTGGCAATGCCAAAATTTAACAAGCTCGCAAAGGCATGTCCAAGGTGTGCAAAACCGTTTGGGTTTGGTGGAAAACGCGTGACCACACCGTTGTAACGTTGTTGCTCGAGGTCACGGTCAATGATTTCCGTAATGAAATTCGGACCAATACGGCGAGAATTCGAGGTTGTGGTTTCTGGATTAATTTCCGTGCTCATCGAACTCGAGCATACCGTATGATCCAATTCGCTTCCAGTTCGGTACTTAAATCGTAACTTCGCAACCACATTCGAGTTTTAAAGTCATGGGTGAAACATATTTCTGGGGTTGCTCGAGGTCTGCACGAAAATGCCAGACTTCATTTGTTGCAGGATCAAGCACAAGTATGTCCAGAACACCTGCTCCCAGATAAAAAGGTGGGTTTAACTCGAGGTCCTTGGCTTCGTAACCTTTGGAAATGACTTCAATCACGGCGGCTGGTGTCAGCGTAATTGGTGTGTTTTCCTCGATGGGTTCGCGGCAAAAAACGCTGATGTCGGGACGTTTTAACGAGCTATCACAAAACCGCACGAATACATCAGCATAATGCACGCATTCGCAAGTCTCGAGTGTCACTTTGATGCTGGCACGAATTCGATCCACGACTTTTTGGTGTGATTTCATGGGGCTGAGTTCCCAGGTGGTTAACCCGCCAGTCACCTCGAGCCGAATGCCAAGTTCGTCCGCTTCAAGCAGCATCTCGAGGTTTGGTTGTGAAATCAGGTTTTGTGAAATCATAAGTTACCTACCTTAGTCGGAGATAGTCCGCTGTTGTATCTCGAGCAAATATATAACTGTAAATTCCAAACACTCCAAAATACACGTTGAGCAATAATCCTGGAAGTGCAGGGATTACGCCGTAAATAATTCCATAGGTCATACCAATTATTACTGTTGCCGAAAGCAGCACACCAACTGATCCTAGTGGTACTCCTAAGAGCATGAAATCAAAAGCAATGGGCTTACGACGAGGACGAATCCAACTGCCAGTCACAAATTTGCGAAATGCAAAATACTGACGAAGTCTTTCTCGATTTTTATACCAAAAGTCGTCGCGGACTTGCTGAGGCACAATAGAAGCGACGATTTGAACAATGAAGTTTAGAAGATTGAAAATTGTGTCCATACTTTAATCTACTACATATTACAGATTTTTGAGGTTCGTAAAGCTTACTTATCGAGTCTAGCAAACGATAAATACATTTTCATTCCCAATTTGCGTTTAAAAACCGAATCTTCTCGAGGAAATGCACATTCTGCCCACCTTCGTGGTTGTTGTACGGATAAACCCGCATTTCTTTTGCGCCCTGCCATTGGTTGTACGCCGCGTAGACCGTGCTGGGTGGGCAGATCGTGTCCATCAAACCGACGCTAAAAAGCGCTTTACTTTTGGCTCGAGCGGCAAAATTCACGCCGTCAAAATATGAAAGGGTATTGAAGACCGTCTCGAGGTGTGAGCGGTGTGATTTGAGGTAGTTGCTGATCTCAGTGTAGGGCATGGTGTCAATTAGTTCGGTGGCGCGACGGTAAGCGCACAAGAACGGGACTTCAGGCATACAAATGCTAATACTCGGCTCGAGCGCGGCGGCAGCAATCGAAATACCACCACCTTGTGAAGCACCCGTAACCGCGATTCTCGAGCCATCCACGGTAGGGTGTGCCCGAGCTGCCTCAATGGCACGAACCGCGTCGGTGAACACCCGGCGGTAATAGTACGAACTTGGTTTGAGAATTCCCCTGGTCATAAAACCAGGATATTGCGGGTTGCCTGGTTCGGTTTCGATGTCGGGTGTGT
>JANMUC010000107.1:0-3130 GCA_031391225.1 Deinococcales bacterium | reverse complement strand
TGGTGCCGTTCGGCGGTTGGGACATGCCCGTGCAGTATTCGGGCGTGATTCAAGAGCACTTGGCGGTGCGCGAACGCGCCGGAATGTTTGACGTTTCGCACATGGGAGAATTTTTGATTTCGGGTCCGCAGGCGCTCGAGTTTTTGCAGTACGTAACCGTCAATGACGTGTCCAAGTTAAAACCAGGACGCGCCCAGTACAACATGGTGCCCAATAAAAACGGCGGTCTGGTCGATGATATTTACGTTTATCGATTAACCGAAAGCCGCTATTTAATGGTGGTTAACGCCTCCAACATCGAAAAAGATTTCGCTCACCTCTCGAATTTAACCAGAGCTTTTGAGGTGACGCTCGAGAATCAATCAAACGACTGGGCGTTAATCGCCGTGCAGGGACCAAACACGCAAACCATGCTCGAGGATCACTGCACGGAATCACTGCCGAGCCGCAAAAAGAATTCGGTTTTTGACACCACCTTGTTTGGCTACTCGGTTCGCATGGCACGCACGGGATATACGGGTGAGGACGGCTTCGAGATTTTCTGTGCGCCGATCAATGCCCCCGATGTGTGGAATAAATTGCTCAAAATAAAATTCGAGCCTTGCGGTTTGGGTGCTCGAGATACTTTGCGTCTAGAAGCAGGTTTTCCACTTTACGGTCACGAGTGGTCAGACAATACCAACCCACTCGAGACACCATTGAAATGGGCGGTCAAAGAGTACAAAGATTTTGTGGGACGCGACGCAATGCTGAGTGCGGCAAAAACCAAAGCTCTAGTCGGAATTCAAGTTTTGGGACGCGGGATTCCACGCGAAGGCTTTCCAGTCAAACTCGAGGGTCGCATTGTCGGACATTGCACCAGCGGTACGATGTCACCCAGTTTAAAAGTTGGAATTGCTCTAGCCTATGTTGAGATTGGACTAGAGGTGGGCACGAAAGTTGATCTCGAGATTCGCGGGTCGGACGTGCCAGCGCAAATTGTGGAAGCCGTGTTTATCTCGAGAAACGCCCCAGGGCAGTAAGGATTTGCTAAAATAAACCATGAATAACCATGCAACCCAAACCCAACTCCTTGACATGGCTCGAGTCATGGGCATTGCCTCTGGTGCAAAACAAGTGATTTTGTTTGGTAGCACCGCTCGTGGGACAAACACGCCAGACAGCGATCTCGATTTTTTACTGGTAATCCCAGATCAAACTTGGAAATGGAATGGCACAACACTCGAAAAGCTCGAACCAGCCGCAAAAGCTCGAGATGCCTTCCACAATGCTGGGTACTGGATACCAATAGATGTATTGCCATTGCCCGAAAGTCGTTACAATGACCCAACCTCTTTACTTGCCAGCGAAGTCAAACGCGATGGCATTGTACTTTTCAATGCCGAGGTTACTCATGCCTGATTCTCGAAACCCTAAGCGTTGGATTGAATACGCTGAAAATGACTTTCAAGCTGGCAACCAAATTAAAGACTCAATCGCTTCATCCGCCGCATTTTTGTTTCACGCCTCAAGTGAAAAATACTTAAAAGCCGTCCTTCTTCAGAATCAAATCCTAGCGCCTCACACGCATGACATTAGCATTTTACTTCAAACTGTAGAACCCAATCTTGTGGTCAATTCTCGAGAACAACAAGCTGCCAAATTATTAGACATCGTTTTTAACATCAGTCGATATCCAGACGATTTACTCGAGATGGGTTTAGAAGAAACGAATAGTGTTTACGAAGCAACCACAGTTCTACGCGCTTATGCTCGAGCAAAACTCGGGTTAAAGGAGGCAGTATGAATATACAAAGAATTCCCGTAAAAAGTAGATATGCTAAAGATGAACAGAGTAAATTTGATGCTACTTTTCTGGCTTTTGCATATTCAAAAATTAAGGGGATACCAAATTCGAAGCTTGTTGAAATTTTCGCAAAATATGCGGAAATGAATCATTTAAGTCTTCCGCACACTCAAGCCCAGTCGTGGAATAAGCAGGAAGGATTTTTAGCAAATTTGGCAGTTTTTGACGACTCTACAAAATTTACAATTTTAGAAGAATTAAGTGAAAATGGCTCACCAATAAATCGAGATAGAAAAGACTTTAAAAACAAATTATATGAAAAATTTGGATATCTCAATACAGAAGGTCGTTTTGAGGTATTTTCAAGTTCAATCAAGGAAACACAACACTTTCTCGAAAAATACCCTAACACTTACGAAACTTACAATAGGTGCGTTGCGCAATTTTCAAGTGATTCAAAATCAGTTCATTTACTTGATGATCTGAGAAAATCTTTAGAATTTCTTATGCAAGAAATTCTAAATAAATCTGGTAATTTAGAAAATTTATACCCAGAATTTCAGAAGTTATCCAAAATAAACGATTTTACTGTAGAATTTAGAAGTATGCTTTATCAATTAGTAGATTACTTCACAAAATATCAAAATAGTAACGTAAAATATAAAGAAAACATAAAAGAAAATGAGATTGAATTTGTATTTGAATTGACTACAACGTTTTTAAGATTTTATGCAACTAACTTCGTTAAGGAGCGCTTATGAACATCCCTACAAACCTGCAATACCTCAAAACCCACGTATACTTGCGTCTCGAGTGTGACATCGCCACCGTTGGCATCACCGATTTTGCCCAGGATCAACTGGGCGATGTGGTGTTTGTCGAACTGCCAGCCGTCGGTAAAGTCTTAAAGCGGGGCGACAACGCCGCCGTGGTCGAGAGCGTCAAAACCGCAAGCGACATTTACAGCCCAGTCTCGGGCGAGGTCATTGAGGTGAACTCGAGCTTGGTTGAAGAACCCGAGAACATCAACGCCGACCCTTACGGAAACGGCTTTTTGTTTAAGGTCAGAATCTCGAGTCAGCCAACAGGTTTGCTTGACGCCAGCGCGTACCAAGAAGTGGCTGAATCCGAAGCATGAAATACACACCGCAAACCCCAGAAGACATTTCTCGAGCGTTATCCGTTATTGGCGTCTCGAGCGTTGATGAGTTGTTCACCGATTTGCCCGAAGGCATCCGAAACCCAAAAATTGATATTCCAGCCGGTTTGGACGAACACGGCATAACACAGCACATGAAGGCACTGGCAGCAAAGAACAACACCAGTGGCGCGAATTTCTTGGGC
>JANMUC010000840.1:0-8173 GCA_031391225.1 Deinococcales bacterium | reverse complement strand
CAAAGTCTACGGCGAAACGCTGGTCAACAATGAGCCACAAGCCGCTCCTGGTTTGCTGGGCACGTTCGCGGTGGGTCTGGTCGAATCACGCATGACCAATACTCCCGCCAAAATCCTCGAAACCCTGATCTCGAGGGTGCTGGTGTTAAATCATTCTGACGGCGAAAACCTGATCATCAAGCACCGAGGACACGAATACGGCGACCTCGAATACACGTTTGTGCAAGTCAACGACACTTTAAATGCCGACACCGCCTTAACCAGGCGCTTGCAATTTTTGATGCGCAACGCCGAAGACGAACTCTCCTCGAGCATAAACCTCGAAGATGCACTCTTGATTCTGGACGGACCATTGCAACGACGTGCTCCAGACCGTTCGCTCGGTTACGTCAAGACCATTCACAACTTTTACGTGCCGCCACTCGAGCAACGCACCATCAGGCAACTCAGGCGCGGTCAACGCACGCCAATCTTTTCGATCAAAAGTGGACTCGAGCGTTACAGTTGGTATTTGCGCCTCGACGACACGCCCGATTATTACCAGCCTTTTGCTGGAATTGTCAGGCTCGAGGTCAGAAACGAACTTGGTCTGGCTTGGGCGCAAAAAATCGCGGACTGGACGTGCATCATGCTGCCCAAATACGCCGCCAAAGGATTCCGCGACCCTCGAGCGCCCCAACAATTGATGCCGATTGCCTTCCTCGAGAGTGAACTTGGGCGGCGCATGGGTGATTTGGCAATCATTCGCCGCAGAATTCAAGCGTTTTTGCGCCAAGAACGAATCAGGCAAGAACCGCTCGGCTTTGCGATGGACACGAAAGTTGAAGGGGATCGAGATTTTAATTGAGAGCAGCAGCGGGCTGAGAGCTGAGAGCAGAGAGCAAAACTCAACGCGAAATTTTATTTTGACTCAACAAAATTCAAAATCAGAAAGATAAAAATTCATGACAGAAAAAATTGAACCAGTGGGAATCGTTTTAGGCACACGTGACGCCGCACCACTCGAGTTTTGGGTCGGCGTCAACGACGGGCAAATGTTGCAACTCGACGACATTGTGGTTATGAAAACCAAAAAGCCGTTAACTGGCTCGAGCGACTTTATCAACTTTTACGGCGTGGTGGACAGTGTACGAAAACTTCACGAGGGCGTGCAGTTTGATTCGGACACCAAACTGGCGCTCGAGGGGACAATTCCAGTCAATGTCTCTTACGCCGCGCACGTGATTGTGACGCGGGTTGACCCCGAAGAATTTATTCCCCCGCATCCAGGCGATGAGGTCTATCACGCGCTGGGGGTAGACCTCGAGATGGCACTTTACCGTGACCGAATGGAAACCACGCTGCCGGCTGGCGTGCTGCGCAACGGTCAGCCCGCGATGCTCAACTTTGCGTTCTTAAACGGCGAGAACGGGGCGCACGTCAATATTTCTGGTGTTTCGGGCGTGGCGACCAAAACCAGTTACGCGCTGTTTTTGCTGTACAGCCTGTTCAATTCCGAGGCATTGGGACTCGAGCGAGCCAATTCCAAAGCCCTGATTTTTAATGTTAAAGGTCAAGATTTGATGTTTCTCGATCAAGTCAACTCGAGATTCGCGGAAAAAGAGGGCAAGATCAGCACCGCCAGGGGCATCAAAACAGATCGTTACACGGCTTGCGGTCTGCCGATCATGCCATTTCAAGACGTGCAATTTCTTGCGCCACCAGCACCAGGCGAGGGTAGAACCATCACGCACAGCATCACGCAACGCAGCACGGGGGTTACGCCGTACCTCTGGACGATACGGCAGTTTGCCGTCGAACGCCTGTTGCCGTACTGCTTTGCCGACCGTGACGCCAGCCTCAACCTCGGGTTTTTGATCGGGCAAATCGAAGATAAACTCTTCAAACTGGGTGACTCGAGCGGAAATTACCCGTACTTGCTGGTAGACGATTTTGCGCCTGGCGACGACGCCACAGACTTGGGCATAGAATTTAACACGTTGGGCAAAGCCAAACTCGAGACTTTTGGGCAAATGATTGCCTACCTCGAGTTCAAGCTTATTGACCAAAACGACGGCGAGGGCGATCCGAAATGGGTCGGACGGCAACCTGTTGGCACGCGTCAAGCGTTTATCCGTCGCTTGCGTGGCGTGGTTAAGCACCTGAATCCTCTTATTCGAGGCGACCTGGACGCTGGACAGGCAGACCGTTACCGCGCCGATGTCATGCGTTCGCAATTGACGGTGGTTGACATTCACAGCCTTCACGCACACGCGCAAATGTTTGTGGTGGGCGTGATGCTGAAACAACTGTTTGAAGAAAAAGAGCGTAAAGGGCAAAAACCTTATGTTTTTGTGGTGCTCGACGAGTTGAACAAGTACGCGCCCAGGGAAGGAGAGAGTCCAATCAAAGACGTTCTGCTCGACATTGCCGAACGTGGACGCAGCCTTGGGATTATTTTGATTGGAGCGCAACAAACCGCCTCTGAAGTCGAACGCCGCGTGGTCGCCAACGCCAGCATTCGCGTGGTTGGACGCCTTGATCCCGCCGAAGCCGAACGCCCCGAATACCGCTTTTTACCAGGCGCATTTCGGCTTCGCGCCAGCATTTTGCAACCTGGTACAATGATCGTGCAGCAACCCGAAGTGCCAAGCCCGGTCATGATTACCTTTCCATTTCCAGCCTGGGCAACCCGCAAAGATGAAGTGTTAAAAGGAAGCTCGAGTTTTGAAGATGTGGTCAAAGAAGCCGAGGATTGGTTGGCGTAAATGTGTTTTATATTTACCAAAAAACCAGTTCGAGTTCGGATATCAAAACTCGAGCTGGTTTAATTTAGAACTTGAAACTCTAGAGGGGTTCAATCCCTCGAGCACGGAAGGCAGTGGTTACGATTTGAGCAGCACTTGCGCCGTATAAAGTCGTTGCGGTGCGTACAGTTGCCCCAGCCGCAGAGGAAAAGCTGGTGTTGGGCGCAAATTGAAACTGTGCATCAATAATAATGCGGTCTGCTTTGTAAGCTCCGAGCGCCTGACGAATATCCCACAAAGCTCTAGACCAGATTTCGCCGTCGGCGTGAACTTCACCAATCGCGTTTGCCACAGTTTTGTTGGTGTCCACGCGACGCAAGCAATGTGGTTGGCTGCTGGTGTATGAAGTTGCATCCCAGTCGGCAACGCAAGCTGGATTTGCATTGATTGCAACGTTGTATTTGCCCGCCACCGACAAACCAACCGTGACCGCCAAGTAATCACCGAAGGCTTCACCGATTGAACCCGCCTCGAGTGAGCTTCCAAAACCTGCAACCTGCGAATCATGGACTGCATGACCGTACTCGTGAACGATGACTTCACCGTCTTCGGCATCGTCAACCCCGCCCTTGCCAAATCTGAGAACATCTTTTTTGTCCCACGAGAAAGAATTGTCAGCCCCCAACTGGTTGATACGGACATCTTGTGATTCGCGGTTGACGGCAGGAAACTCTGAACCAAAACCGAGGCTTTGCAGGTACAATTGCGCCTCTGTGACCCAGAAATAAGCCATCACCTGCTCGAATTGATCTTCATTGCGGGTGAAATTGAACGTGTTGGTCGCAGAATTCGCAGGTTTTCCCGTCTCTGAAAGGACATTGGCGTAATCGCCACGCAAATAACCACTACCGTCAAGATGACTGAGTGAAACTTGATAGTACGCAGATGATGGAACGGCAGAGGCTGCATCTTTTTGATCCATCAGGGTTTGAATACCAGTGGATTGTACGGGATTGGACATGAACACTTTTGCGCTGCCGATGCTGCCTGTTGGCGCGGTATTGATTGCCATAATCGAATGTGACTCGAGGTTGCTGCTATTGCCACAGGCAGTCAAGAACAGGAAAAGTGCGAAAGTGGAAACGTATGGTTTTATGTGCGTTTTCATGAATAAATCACGCTCCTGAACGGCTTTGGATGGGCAATCCTAACACTTTTATGGCTCGAGTCAACAACTCGATCAAAAGTAATTTTGGTTTCTGTCAGCGGTATTGTAAAGCATTGATGTATTTGCGTAATCCTCGAGCGGGGACAACCAGTATCAACACTAAAAATGACTGAACTGTCGCCCAGATGGTTTTTAAAATCCGATGCTCGAGTTCTGAAATGATAAAATTCTAAACACGTTCTTGCAATTCAGAATCAAGTTTTATGAGGTAAAACAAATACGCTTTTGGTACTTACCACCACTTGCGCCATTTAAAATACGCGGCAAATGCCAGCGCAGCAGCAATAAAACTCCCCCACGCGAACGCATAACCGTATTTCCATTGCAGTTCTGGCATGAACGCATAATTCATGCCCCAAACGCCAGCCAAAAATGTCAGCGGCAAGAAAATCGTGCTGACCGTGGTCAGGGTTTTCATGACTTCATTCATGCGGTTGCTCTGCACGGTCAAATGCACGTCCAGCAAACTCGAGAGCACATCTCGGGCGCTGTCAATGCCGTCATAAATTCGGGTCAGGTGATCGCTGACGTCACGCAAATAAATCGCACCCTCTGGCGAAAGCGCGGTGGCGTGTCTCGAGAATTGCGCCACGTTTTCTCGGGCGCTCGAGGCGAGCCTGCGGGCGGCAATGATGGTGTGTTTGAGTTCAAAAACCCTTGCCGCAAACTCTCGACTGGGCATGACGCGCGTCGGGTGAAAAACTGCCTCCTCGAGTTCGTCGGTGCGATTCTCGAGTTCGTCGAGAAAAATAAAAAACGTGTCCGTGCCCTCATCCAAAATCGTGTAAAGCACGTCGGTGGCGCTTAAACCCTTGCGACTCTCCAGTTCTATCCAAGTGCCTTGGATGTAGGTGATCGGTTCGTGCCGAATCGTCACCACACTCTCGAGTTCTGGATACCAAAAAATGGCGACTTTCTCGGTACGATCCGTCACATCTTCGGGTTCGGCAAGCGTGCGCAAGACCAAGAACAAATGCTCTGGATAGGATTCAAAACGCGCCCATTGGTCTGGGTCGAGTGCATCCTCGAGCGCCAGGCGGTTGAACCGAAAAAATTTGCCCAAACGCAACAAGTCCACCTCGTGCGGGTTTTCAACATCGACCCAAACTTTGCGTTGCTTTTGCTCGAGTGGCAAATCGTTGTTGGTTTCCAAGCACTTCACCCGAATACCAGGTTTTGCCGCGATCATCGGGTGTTTGGATTCAGGAACGGACAGCATCAGCTTTAGTTTACCCGTTAAGCTGATGTCATGAGCGAATTTCAGACCAAACTCGAACTTATTTTAAATAGTTTTTCTGGAGTCATTGGGTTTTATGCCAAACGTTTAGACGATGGTTTGACTCTCGAGCACAACAAAAACGAGGTTTTCCCAGCCGCCAGCGTGGTCAAAGTCCCGATTTTACTCGAGGCACTTCGTCAAGTCCAGGTTGGAATGTTAAACCTCGAGACTCGAATTCCGATGCCAGCACTCGAGCAAGTCGGCGGTTCTGGTGTTTTAATGGCATTTCAACCAGGACTCGAGCCGACACTGCAAGATTATTTGACCTTGATGATTGTGATTTCTGACAACACCGCCACCAACATGAGCTTAGATGCCGTCGGTGGACGCGATGCCGTGAATTCGAGTTTGGCAAATTGGGGTTGCTCGAGTACGACTGTGGTTGGGAAATTAATGCTGACCGATGAACGCAAAAATGCCGAACAACTCGCGGGCAAAAAAGCCGAAGTTACCCCATTTGAAAGCGTGATGCTGCTCGAGAAACTTTACAACGGCGAATTGTTGAATGTAGAGCTGACCAAACTTGCACTCGAGATTCTTGAGAAACAGCAATACACCGAAATTCTGGCGCGGTACTTGCCAGATGGAACTCGCACCGCGACCAAAAGCGGGCAGATTATTGGCGTGCGAAATGATGTTGGAATCGTTTTGACGGAACGCCCATATGTTCTGGCGCTTTGCTCCAAGAATTGCACTGACGAACGTTATCATGTGGACAACGAAGCGGTGTTGGCGTTGGGGAAAATCTCGAGGTTGGTTTTTGATAAAATGCAGTGAAGCGCCTTAAATTTAGATGAACAAAAAAGCAGGATCGAAATCATGTCAATTGTTTGAAAATCGATGTGCTGTAGGGGCGAGGCATGCTTCGCCCCTACGTGAAAATATTTCCACCGCACAATTGGCAGGACTCAAGCCTTCAACAATTATTTTCAATATGGCTCGAAGTTGTTGTCTAATCGCAATTTGCTAACCCCCATCCGCTTAAAATACCTCATGGACAAGAAACAAGCACTCAAAGCCATCAGCTTGACCGCCGATATTCTCGAGCTTTTAAATGAGAACGAATTTAAGGTTTTGGCGTACCGCAAAGCCGAACGGATGCTCGAGCGGTTCGACGGAAATTGGGATGAAGCACTGGCGACCAATTTTAAGAAGGTTTCAGGCATCGGGGCGCAACTCGGTTCGAGTTTGGTTGAATTCGCGGAATCTGGCGTGTTCGCGCCGCTGACCGATGTTGCCTCGCTTGTGCCGCCTGGAGTGCTCGAGTTGTTTCGGGTGCGCGGACTTGGACCAAAGAAAGTTCGGGTTTTGTGGGACGCTGGTGTTGACGGCATTTCGGGTTTGCTCGAGTTTGGACGTTCGGGCAAACTGGCAACGCTTAAAGGTTTTGGTGCGGCGAGTAGTGCCAAATTGATTGACGATGCCGAATTCACTTTAAAATCCAGTGAACGCCGGTTGATCGCGGAGGCGCGAGCGGTCTTTGGGATGTTAGCTGATCAATTGCAGGGTGTGGTGGAGCAGCTCGAGCCTGCTGGCAGCTTGTCGCGTGGTCTGGAGACGTGTGGTGATGTGGATGTGGTGGCAATTGGTGACCGTGATGCAGCAATGAAAGCGCTCGAGGGATTTGGAGCGCAGAATGACCCTGAATACCCGTGGTTGATTTCAGCAAATCTCGAGGGGGTCAACATTCAATTGGGTATTGCCAGCAAGGAAACTTTGGGGGCGGCAAAATTAATGTTGACAGGGTCAAAACCGTTTCTGGAAATTGTGAAAGCTCGAGCGTTAGAAAAAAATATTGATTTCTCGAGCCGAGGTTTGTTTAAAGATGGCGTGCTGATTTCCACTTTGACCGAACTTGATGCGTTTCAAGCGCTTGACCTCGAGTATGTGATTCCAGAATGGCGCGAGGCAGAACACTTGGGTCGAACCGATTTGCCCAATCCCGAGAATTTAATTCAACTCGAGCAGATGCACGGCATGTTACACGTTCACTCGAATTGGTCGGACGGTGCGGCAAGCCTGCGTGATATGGCACTCGGGGCGAAAGCCAGGGGAGCGAAATACTTGGGCATTTGCGATCACAGTAAAACCGCTATTTATGCCAATGGTCTCGATGAAACTCGAGTTCGGGCGCAATGGCGAGAAATTGATGATCTAAACGCTGAACTCGAGGATTTTAAAATTTTGAAGGGGATTGAATCGGATATTTTATCCAATGGCGACCTCGATTATGATGATGAAGTGCTGGCAGGATTTGATTTTGTGGTTGCCAGCATCCACTCGAGTTTTGGTTTGCCTGAAGCGCAGCAAACTGAACGCCTCGTTCGGGCGGTTTCCAATCCGTTCACCACAATACTTGGACATCCGACAGGTCGGCTTTTGCTGCGACGCCCACCTTATAAGTTCGATCATGCCGCCGTGCTTGAGGCGGCAAAAGTTCACAGCACCGTCATCGAAATCAACGCCAGCCCGTACCGTCTCGACCTTGACTGGCGCGAGGTTTTGGAGGCTCCAGCTTCGGGATTAAAGTTCGCGATCAACACCGACGCGCATAGGGTTCAAGGCTTTGATGACCTTTGGTACGGTATCAAAGTTGCTCGCAAAGCCGCACTCGAGACGAATATGGTTGTGAACACGCTCGAGATGGAAGATTTTTTGAAATTGGCTCGAGCCAAACGTACTTGATGACATCGTTGTACACGTGATATCGGTGCGCACGGCGCACCCTATGGAAATTCTTTTACCCCAATTTGCGGGCAGAACTCGAGCAAGGAACAATCCTCGCATTTGGGTTTTCTGGCATCGCACACGCGCCGTCCGTGCAAAATCAACGCATGATGTAAGAAAATCCATTTGTCTTTAGGAAACAGTTTCTCGAGGTCGGCTTCAACAAGGTCTGGGTTGGTGTGGCTCGAGAATCCCAACCGCCTTGCGAGTCTG
>JANMUC010000036.1:0-2098 GCA_031391225.1 Deinococcales bacterium | reverse complement strand
AGTGGACTTTTTTTCTCCAAATCCACACCGACCACCAGACCTTCAAGCGTTTGTTCACTGGTCTGAACCCGCACGTTGCGCCCACGCAATGCCGTCAAGGTATCGGTCAAACTCGAGTTGCTCGAAAGGGTCAGACTGCTTTTATGGACGTTTTCGTTGCGGTCGGGCGGGGTTTCAAACTCGAGTCCCAACACCTGACCCAGGCTGTCCAGCACCACCAGGCTTTTTAAAATATCGTCCATTGCAGGTCGTGGAAACTCGAGGCGCAACTGCTGCCCAGTCATTTGCCCGCGTCGTTCAAAAAAACCCAAACCGTGTTTGTAAAGGGTGACACGCCGAATTGGAAGGCTCATGGGTCTAGTGTAATTCATAAATGATGGAATCAAAAATCTCGAGTAAACCTGCCAAAAGTCGTCTGAAGGTTGGAGGTTCAAGAAAATATCTAACATGAAGAAAACCTAAATAAACTTTCGTTTAGAAACCCGCTAAATGGTTTATGCTCGAGATCAAATTCAATTTCGGAGGGAAAACGCTAATGCAAAAACAAAACCGTTTTGGCGCTTCAAAAATCGTTCTCGGTGTAGGTGTGTTACTGACGTTCACGGCATTGCAATGGAATTCGGATTCGAGTGCGTTCCCAGCCTACCGCCAACAATTGGTCAAGCAATACCATTTGGTAGACAAACGCGTAACTTGCGCTTATTGTCACACCAACCCGAGCGGTGGTTCAGGCTGGAATGCCTTTGGAACCCAACTGAAAACACTGAACAAAGGCAATATCGCCAAAGCCCTTTACGATGTGCTCGAGAATGATACCGACGCCGACAAAGACGGTTACAAAGACGCACTCGAGGTTTTTGCTGGCACGTTGCCAGGAGATAAGAATAGCCTGCCACTGGTCGATGCTCAAACGCTAGAAACCAATTTCGAAAGCGCCGGCGGTTTGGAATTGTACCAACCAGAATAATCCTTTGACCGCTCAGCCAGAAACGAGCGCCCGTTGAAATGGCGCTCGTTTCTTCACCAAGGCTCGAGATTTAGATTCAGGCAAGGCTAAGGGCGTCCGATACCGCCTTGGCAACGCTGATCGCTTGCGGGTAACGCATTCGGGTCGGTCCAACAATGGCGACGCTGCCAAGTCCAACACTCGAGCGAAAACCCACCTGTATGGCGCTGATGCCGTTCGGGTCGTCTACCGACAAATTGACGCTGCCCGGCGGCAAGTTAGACTGATTCGAATTCGGATGCTCGAGCATTTCCAGCACGCTTCGCAAAAAGTCTGCATCTCGAGATTCTGGTTCTGAAAGCATCTGACTTGCGCCGCTGGAATAATTGACGCCCTGTACGGTTTCGCCCCAGCGTTCGCGCAGGGCTTTTAGCACTCCGCCAATGCCAGGGCTGGATTGCTGCTCGAGGTTGAGGAGTTTGGCGGGCATTTCTCGCACAGTTGCCTTTAAGTTGCGCACGGCTTCCTCGGCGCGTTCTAAGGTGATGCGTTCGGGTTTGAACCCCGCGTCGATCACAAATTCGCGGGCAACGTTGCCCTCCAGCACGACCACCACCAAAACGCGGTCGTCCCTCAGTAAACTCAGGTAAATCGCCTCAACCTTCGAATCTCGAGGTTTTAAGACCGTGACCGCCGCATAACCCGACAGGCTCGAGGCGATCTGGGCTGCCATACGAAGCCGATTTTCGCCGTCCACCCTCGAGATCGCGGCGTCCATTCTGGCTTTGGCAGCCTCGTGCAATGGTTTTGGTGGCAAAAATTGATGTGCGTAATTTCGGTAGGCGTCACGCGTCGGCACGCGACCGGCGCTGGTGTGCGGTTGGTGCAGCAAACCCATTTCCTCGAGCGCCGCCAGTTCAAAACGAATCGTGGCGCTCGAGACGCCGAGCGGTTTGGCGAGGTCACGGCTGGCAATTGGACGGTTCGAGTCAATAAAATGCTCGACCAGCAAATGCAAAACCTGTTGACGCCGCGCATCCATGAGTTTAGTGTAGCACGGGCAAAAAGAGGGCTTGGTCTGATTTCGTGCTGGAGCAACTTTAATTTCTAAACAGGACTTGCTCACGCTTGAAGCTGCGCAGCGCCAGCGCC
>JANMUC010000801.1:0-9706 GCA_031391225.1 Deinococcales bacterium | reverse complement strand
GCCCGACGCGGTCGCGACGTTAATTGGCGACGTGGTTTCACGCCAGGGGTTTTCCTGTTCGCGGCTCAATGGCCGAACAAAATCGCCCAAACCGTTAGCAATGCCGATGTTGGAAAGCAACTCGATTGTGCTCGAGTCGTGTCCTATTCGGAACAATGAACCTAAACTTTGCGTAATTTCTTGCCCCTGACCATTAGAATCAAAATTATTCTGCATTGTCCCCAACCACAAGCGCCCCAAAGCATCGCAACGTGCATCATTAGAACGGTTCTGCGGATTCGGGTCTGGGCGGCACAGCGTCTCGAGCAAACCAGTTTCAGGGTCAAACACCACCACACGCTGCTCGAGCGTCAGCATCACCCCACCCGAAGCTCGAGGCACAACGGCGCTGACCAATTCGGGAAGTTCCCAACTTTGGACTACACGATCTTTCAATCGCAAAAGTCGCTTTTCGGGAATGTCCACCCAATACAAAGCCTGCTCTCGAGCCGCCCAAGCTGGAGATTCACCGAGCGTATTTCGGATGTCAGTCACAACTTCAAAGTTCATGCTTCAAGCTTTCATAAACGCGGGCAGGTATTGTTGTTCCGCTGCCACAAGTTCTTCAAACATGGCTCTGATCTCTGAAGGGGAACAAACCGCCGCCGTCAATGGGTCGATTAGGAGCGCATGAAACGCTGCTTCACGGTTCTGCTCGAGTACCGCCGTTGCCATTAAATCGTGCATGGCTTGATGCACTTGATCCAAAACCGCCAAATGTGTTGGGAGTTTCCCAAAACGTGTCGGCTGAATGCCGTTTTTGTCCACCAAACACGTCACTTCAACGCAACCGTCTTGTGCCAAATTATCAATCAAACCGTGATTGATAACGTTGCCCGAAATCACTTGCGGACGGTTAAAGACAATTCCTTCGATGATGTTTGAGGCGAATTCTGGGCTGCGCTCGAGCGAAATCGCGGCTTCACCACGGCGTTCACGTTCAATTAAGGATTTCACTTCGGTGTCGTGGTCGATGCGCCACTGGGGCCAGTTATTCGCGTAAAAACTGCTTTCGCCTTTGTACTCGGCTCGAGTGTATTTTTGCAGCAAGTCTTTGCGCTTGCGAAAGTACGGCACGTATTCGCTAAAATGCCCGCTCGATTCGGTCGGAAACGCGCCGAAGTGTTTGAGCATTTCAAAACGAATGATGTCACGCTCGTAAATTTCTGGTTTGTTCGCCGCCTCGAGTAACTTGGGCATGATGTCAACGCCGTTGTGAAACAATTCAAAAATCCAGGACATGTGATTGATGCCCGCGCAGCGATACGTCAATTCTGAGGCGGGAAGCTCGAGAAATTCGGCAAGTTCGGCTGCCGTGTTTTGAATCGAATGGCACAACCCGATCACTGGCAGTTTGGTGGCTCGAGAGGCGGTCAAAACCAAAGCCGACATGGGATTGGTGTAATTCATAATCACGGCGTTTGGCGCAAGTTTTTCAATATCGCGGACAATCTCGAGCCAAGCTGGGGCGGTGCGAAGGAATTTCATCAAACCGCCAGGTCCGGCGGTATCACCAATGCACTGATCGACGCCGTATTTTAATGGAATGTCATTGTCAAAACGCACCGTCTCGAGTCCTGAGACTTCGATGGTGTTGATGACAAAATCGGTATTTGGCAGCAATTCAAGTCGGTTGGTGCTCGAGTGAATCGTAAAATTCTTGTTGAAACGCTTGACGGTCAGTTCGGCAATTTCGTGCGATTGCGCAAGGCGCACGGGGTCAATGTCGATCAAGGCGAATTCGCCTTGGTTTAATCCTTCAATGTTGAGAATATCAACGATCATTTGCTGGGCAAAAACTGCACTGCCAGCGCCGATAATGGCGATCTTGGTCATGAATTATCCTTTTTGGGATGAAGTGGCTTCGAGCAGCAAAGGCTGCCTCGTTCAATCGAAACAATTAAGCTCGAGTAACGGGTGGGTTTAAGCCTGTGAGGTCTTGACCAGATTTTAAGGGTTTCATAGTTCACCTGTGATGACTTCAAATCACACTATCACAGGATTGAAGTTTGATCTCAAACTAAATCGAGCATCATCACGTAGAATCATGGAAAACAGCCAGAACTCGAGCGTCAGGAGATACTTTTATGAATGCACTCGTTTGGGAAGGTCCACGTTTGTTTGTCATGCGCGAACAAGAAAAACCTCGAGCCGCAAGTAACGAGGTCGTGCTGCGCGTGGCATTTGCAGGAATTTGCGGTTCGGAACTGAGCGGGTTTTTGGGTCACAATGCCCTGCGCGTGCCGCCGCTGGTGATGGGTCACGAGTTTTCTGGTGAGATCGTTGAACTCGGCGAAACGGCGCTCGAGTTAAACCCTGTACTCAAACTGGGGCAGCAAGTCACGGTCAATCCACTCTCGAGTTGTGGACATTGTGACTATTGCAAGAGCGGCTTAAATCACCTCTGTCACAACCGAAAACTGATTGGGGCGCACAAGGCAGGGGCGTTTGCCGAGTTCGTCAGCGTTCCCGCCGAACTCGTGCATGTGCTGTCAGAAAACACCTCAACTCGAGTCGGGGCGCTCGCCGAACCTGTGGCGGTGGCGGTACGAATCGCAGAATTGGCTGGCAATATTCAAGGTCAGACGGTTTTAGTCATAGGCGCAGGTCCAATCGGTTTGCTGGTCTTGCAAGTGCTGAAAACTCGAGGGGCGAGTCAAGTTTTTGTTGCCGATTTGGACCTTGAACGCCTCGAGATGGCTGAAAAATTAGGCGGCGAAATACTCAACCCAAAAGCCGCCGATGTCGTAGCTACAGTTCGAGAAGCCACGAACGGTTTGGGCGCTGCCGTCAGCGTCGATGCCGTTGGAGCAGCCATGACTCGAGCGCAGTGTGTCGCTGCAACCCGTTCGGCAGGTACGGTCATTCTTTCTGGTTTGCACGAAGAAAACACCCAAATGCCGACCGCCGACATTATTCGCCGCGAAATCTCCTTAAAAGGCTCTTTTGCTTACACGCCTGCCAATTTTGCCCAAGGACTCGAGATGCTGGTTGACAACAAAATTCACTTGGACAACATCATCGAAGCCCCACTCGAGGAAGGCGGCAAGTGGTTCGAGCGGCTGATTTCTGCACCAGGCAATATCGCTAAAGTGCTGCTTGTTCCAACCCCGAGTTAAGCCAAAAATCAGCTATGCTCGAGTTCAATCTCAATTGAAGGGAATATTTCATGGCGAAACCTCAAAAAATAAGAGCATCACAATTTGTTTTTGGTATTGGCGTGCTAATTACGTTTGGAAGTTTACAACTCCAATCTGACTCGAGCGCCTTTCCCGCGTACCGCGCCATGGCGGTCAAGCAACTGCGTTTGGTCGATCAACGCGTTAAATGCACGTTCTGCCATGTAAACACCACTGGTGGCGACCCCTGGAATCCTTTTGGGCAAGCCATTCAAGATGCACTGACCGAAAATTTTCCTCAAACCCTGTACGAAGTGTTAAAAGAAAAAAATGACGCCGACGGCGACGGTTATTTTGACGCACTCGAGGTTTTTGCGGGTTCATTGCCAGGAGACAAAAACACCATGCCTCTGGTGGACGCCAAAACGTTGGCAGAATATTTTGAAAAAGCTGGCGGCTTTGAATTGTACATACCGCGATAAAAAATCTCGAGCCAACTTTCACGGCTCGAGTCTGGATGGACCAACCAATTTGCCACGTGGTGCGCACGGCGCACCCTACTCGAGCTTTGATGATTCTTGCGCGTTACGCCAATTCTTCGATCGCACCAAGTTTACGAAATCTTGCCGAACGTTGCTGAATCAGTTCTAGTGTCGAGAGTGACTCGAGGCTTTGAAGTTGCTCGAGCAGCGCTTTTTTCAGGTTTTCGGCTGCCATGTTGGCGTCGTTGTGAGCGCCACCTTTGGGTTCTGGAATAACCGAATCGACAATGTCGAATTGCAGTAAATCTCGAGCCGTCAGTTTGAGCGCTTCGGCGGCTTTTTCGGCTTCCTTAACGTCTTTCCAGGCGATCACGGCACAAGATTCTGGGCTGATGACGCTATACACGGCGTTCTCGAAAATCAAGACTTTGTTCCCCACCGCAATGGCAAGCGCTCCACCAGAACCACCCTCACCGATCACAACGCTGATAACGGGTACTTTTAAACGGGTCATGCGCTGAATGCTCTGAGCGATTAACCAGGCTTGCCCGCGTTCTTCGGCGGCAATGCCTGGATACGCGCCTGGGGTGTCAATTAAGGTGATAATCGGCAGCTCGAATTTTTCAGCTAAGTCCATCAATCGCATGGCTTTGCGAAACCCCTCAGGGTGCGCCATGCCAAAGTTGCGTTGAATGTTTTCTTTGGTGTCGCGCCCTTTTTGCTGCCCGATCACCACCACGCCGCGACCCTCGAGCCTGGCAAGCCCGCCGACAATCGCGGCGTCCTCGCCAATCGCGCGGTCGCCGTGCAATTCGCGGTAATGCGTGAAGGTTTTGGCAAAATAATCCAGTGCGGTCGGGCGTCCCGCAACCCGCGCCAACTGCACCCGTTGCCAGCGTGAGAGCGCGTCAAACGTTTCAGAGCGCAGCCGCTCGAGGCGTTTGGACATCAACTCGAGTTCGTCGGTCATGTCCACGCCGTTTTCCTTGCCGTACAACTCGAGTTCGGCAATGCGCGTCTCGAGTTCGATCACTGGTTTTTCAAATTCGAGTGCCATGCTTAACCACGCCTTCCGAATAAGCCGCCCTTGGCTGGAGGTGGCGTCACTTCTACTGGGGTGGCTTTGACTTCGACGGTTGGTTGATTGGTCAAAGCGCTGATCAGGTCTGCCAGCATTTGCCGGTGCTCCCGGCGATCGAGCACCATGTCGATCATGCCGTGTTCCTCGAGAAATTCGGTGCGTTGAAAGCCTTCGGGCAGGTTTTGTTTGATGGTTTGTTGAATCACCCGTTGACCCGCAAAACCGACCAGAGCGCCAGGTTCGCCGATAATCACATCGCCAATCGCGGCAAAGCTGGCTGCCACGCCGCCAGTGGTCGGGTCGGTTAAAACCGTGATGTACGGCATTTTTTCTGCACCCAGTTCCTCGAGCGCAAAAGTGGTTTTTGCCATTTGCATCAGTGACAGTGCGCCTTCCTGCATTCGCGCCCCGCCAGAGGTCGCCACCAAGACCACCGCGCGTTTTTCGTTGGTTGCAATTTCGACGGCGCGGGTGATCTCTTCGCCCTCGGCGCTGCCCATGCTGCCGCCAGAGTATTCAAAATCCATGACGATCAACTGAATTCTTAAACCACCAAGCGTGGCTCGACCCGCCATGATCGCGTTTTCGCGCCCCGTTTTTTTCTTGGTGCGCTCGAGTCTGGACGGGTAGGATTCGGTGTCGGTGAATTTGAGCGCATCAACCGAACGCACCTTGCCAGAGGTCAACTCGAAAGAACCCGCGTCGGTCAGGGCTTCGATCCGCTTTTTGACGGGCAAACGATGATGGTAGGCGCATTTTGGACAAACCCGCAGCGCCTGCTCGAGTTCCTTGTTGTAAATTTGTGCCCCACAATTTGGGCATTTGCTCCACAAATCGGGCAGGTCGTCGTTGGATTGTTCGCGTTTGGGTCCGCGCCGTTGAAAGAATCGCGCCAGTGTCATGAAATTCTCCTGACACGGGCGCTTTGATGTTGAAACAAAGACTTCACGTTTGTATTCTACTGGTTCTGAACCGAATCGGTGTCACCCTAGACGCAGTTCAAATTGGTTGATGTTGGTATAAAAATTGCATAAAAGCTTGGTGAACCGAGTTTAACAGCGACTTGAGTAGGCGGTTGCTGGCACCACGAGGTTGGAAGACATGATCGCCCGCTTTCGCCAGGGTCACGATACCGCCCGAGGTGAATTCGACTTCACCCTCGAGAATCATGAAAATCTCGTCTTCACGGGTGTGCGTGTGTAGTGGCGCTCCAGCGCTGGCGGGCAGGCTCGAGTCCACCATGGCGTAAACGCCGCCGGTGTCTTTGGATTCTGCCAAGAAGCTGAACAAGTTCCCGCCAACGTAGTACGTCGGGTGCTAGCAGTAATAGCTTAAAACCCTAAAAAAAGTTGAAGATGGCAGAAATGTCTACAATCCGCTACCTCCTCAAACAGCATATCATCCAAGACCTCTTCACCATCGTGTACACCGTCGTAGACGACTATCTCAAACTCAGTCACGAACGGCAACGATTCAAACTCTCAACCTCAACCCAACAAAAAGCTTCTTACGCCGAAATCATGACCATCGCCCTGATCGGGGAACTCCTCCGAGAACCCCACAGTGAGCACTGGTTCATCAAAGTCAAACTCGGTTTCAAACCCTTATTCCAAGCACTCCCGCACATCACACAGTATCACCGTATTCTCAAGAATTTGGAAGGCATCATGGCTGACTTTGGATTGTGCCTCGCCAACACTGTTGATGACGAGACTGTTTACGCCATTGACAGCAAACCATTACCGGTTTGTCGGGATAAACGACGTTTTCAACCTCGAGCCATGACCGAAGCAGCAAGAGGGTTCTCAACGATGGGACCAACGTATGGGTTTAAGTTACATGCTGTGATGAACAACGCGCAGATGACGTGCCGATTTGCGATTGTTCCAGCGACCCTGCCCGATAGGTGCGTTTTAGGGTCAAGAAGCGAATGTTTCCGACCCAAGAGTGTGTCAGGCTTTACTGAATGACAACGAAGACGATTTGAAACGAGTGCTGGGGGATAAAGCGTATGTGGGTTGCGGGATTTTCACGCCACCCAAGAAGAACTCGAAACTTCCAGTAGCGTGGTTGAAGTTGATGGATTCAGCGCGGAAGTTGATTGAAACGGTTTTCTCGAGTTTAACCAGGTCACATTTTCTGGTGTTGAATCAATTGAATTCGTTCTGGTCAGTACGGGCGAGTGTTTGTCGTAAGATCGCAGCGTGTAATTTGGGGTTGTGGTTGGGATTGTGAACCACTAGCACCCGACGTACGGTGGTGAATTCTTCCCCGCAAACATTCCAGCCACACCAAGCGGAATCAGGTATCTCGAGTTTTTTCAAACCAACAAACACACCCAAACCGCCAAAGGCATTGTTGGCATTCATTTGCTCACAGATTTAACCACCGAGGAGGAAGCAACATGATTCAGAACAAACGCGAGTACAAAATCAGCAAATCAGAAGCCCAAAAATTCAGGGACGCCATAACCCAACTCGAGCAACAACCGAACACCGAAGTTTGGAAAATAGAACTTCAAAGAAACGCCATGCAAAGCAGTCTTGAAGAACTCGCGCAGGACTTAATTGAATTTGAGAACTTAAAAAACAGTCACACGCCAATCACACTCACACTTTCGAGTTTTGATGACATTCCTGACACGCTCATCAGGGCAAGAATTGTCAAAGGTTGGACGCAAGCAGAATTGGCAAGTCGAATGGGCGTCAAACCGCAACAAGTCCAAAATGATGAAATCACACATTATCAAAGCGCAAATTTTGCCAGATTATCACGGGTGGCTCGAGTGTTAGGCGTGCAATTGGATGCGGGTCGGGTGTTGGTTGGGTGAATACCAAAACGCAAAAACTAAAACCTCGAGCCTTCAAAAAACAACAACAACTCGAGAATGCCACGAACCTCGAGCTTTCCAGCGTGGTCAGACACGCCGCTAGTTTGGATTGCAAAGTGACTTTGGTGTTAGAACCACTCGAGGGCGGGCAACGTATTTTGCGAATCTTGGGCAGTAAAACAAATGTGATGTGAGCGAGACAACTCGAGCTTAAAACAACGGGCAAGAGCCTTCAAAAACCCTAGCAGCAACTCGAGAATGCCGCAAATTTATCACTCGAGCGTTAGCCGAACAACTTTAAATCAGACAAACCAGGGTTATGAACGTAGAAAATGCAAACGAAACCCTCAAGTTACAAACCATCGCTCGTTTTGCAACGCAACTGGGGTATCGGTTGGCAGTTCAATTTATTCCTGAGAACGAGAATGACCCTGCAATGTTGATACTATTACCGAACCAAACGAAAACAGTGTTACAAAACGCGAAGTAAGCTCGAGCGCAGAAATCTTAAAATCAGTATAAATAATCCTTGAGCTGCTGAAAAGGTTTCTCGAGGGTTTTGATAGAGTTACGGCATTGGTGATGGCGGTACTCGAGCTTGGGGTTGATGTGCTCGAGAATTATTTCTTGACAAAACTTCAATGCAACGATAATGTTCTATTGTGATCCCTGCCTTCAATCAACACGACAACCTTCCTGCTGGAGAACACCACACAACCTGGCAAGAATTTGTTCAACACTTCTCTTGGAACACCCACCGAGCCACGCTGATTGGCGGGTTACGCGCCGCCCTAATCGCACTTCAAACATGTGGATGCGAAACAGCTTGGATTGACGGAAGTTTCGCCACAAGGAAAACAAATCCAAACGACATTGACGTTGCTTGGGACGATGAAACCACAGACTTTGATCTTCTCGAGCAACTCGAGCCAACCTTTTGGATTTTGCGAACCGTCGGGCTGCTCAAAAACGAAAATTTGGTTGTGAATTCTTCCCAGCCACATGGGAAGCCGACAGCAACGGAGTCACCTTCCTCGAGTATTTCCAGAAAGATCGAAACAACGACGCTAAAGGCATTGTTCGGATTTCGTTAAACACCCTGTAACTCGAGTTTAAGAAGAGGTGAAATCATGATCGTCAACGAAAAACAATACAAAATTACCAAAGGCAACCTTGAACGCTTTCAACATTCGCTGGTTCAACTGAAAGCACAAACTGATACCAGCTTAAAACACCGAACTCGAGTGAACGCCGTGCAAAGTGAAATCGAGGAATTACAAGCGCAACTGCTCGAGTACGAAACCCTGCGGAATTCTGGGAATGTGAACGTTCCAATCAACACGCTCGAGTCACTGGCAGAAGAATTGGTGAAAGCCAGAATTGCCAAAGGATTAACGCAAGCGGCGTTGGCGAAACAATTGGGCATGAAATCACAGATGATTCAACGGTACGAAGCCACAAATTACGCGAATGCAAGTCTGACAAGGGTGCTCGAGGTGGCAAGAGTGTTGCAAAACGCAAAATAAGCTCGAGAGGAATCTGAAAACCAGCACAAAAGATAACCTTTGAGTTGTGTGCGAAGAATGCCGTGAACCTCGAGTTGAAAAGTATTACCGCCGTTGCAGGAGAATTGGGGTTTGATGGTTGATTGAGTTTGATCCCGAGAAATGGTGGAACAAAGCTTGTGACAATTCTGCAAAAGACAATTAAACTCGAGCACCACAAGCAAACTTAAACTTCAATTATTCAACCGCAAAGCCAGTCAATGGACGGTTCAAAGGTGCTTGAAACGCCAGCACAATATCTTCAGAAGGAACGCCGTGCCCAAGCAACTGCAATGCCAAACCAGGTTCAGTAAAATCTTGCTCGATCCAAATTTTTTGATTCCGCACACTTGCATGAATGTAACAGTGGTACACCCGTTTTGAATTGCCTTCCCAACCGATTCGCATCAATTGGTAATTGTCGGTTTTAGGATCAATAATCACCCTGGTTTCGGCATTTGAATCTGCAAGGTCAGTCTTTTCGTCTGCACGCAAGATTTCTTCGAGCAACACACGATAATGCGCTAATTTATCCATTGGGTTATCACCTCTTCAAATTCGTCAAACTTAAGCGGACGATTGTCCATTGCGGATGGCAAACGGAATCCATA
>JANMUC010000777.1:0-19412 GCA_031391225.1 Deinococcales bacterium | reverse complement strand
CAACGGTGTATGCGTTGAAGCAAGGGTTGTTGGATGAGTACATGCGTCAGGAGTTGAAATCACCTTCAATTCGATTCAGTGCGTAAGTCCTAAGCTGATTCAAATAAAAGTTACGAGTTGCAAATCAATTGTTAAACGCTAAAACCAGTACACTCGAGTCATGAACATGACCAACATCCCGTTCGGTACAACCGACTGGGCAACCATTCCCTGCACCGAACACGCTGGCATCACAGGCATGGCGTACTGGCGAACTCGAGATTTTGCAGGGATTCGTGTGCGAATGGTCGAGTACACGGCGGGTTATCTTGCCGATCATTGGTGCAGCAAGGGGCATATCTTGCTCTGCTTAACGGGTGAACTGATGACTGAACTCGAGGATGGGCGCGTATTTGTTCTTAAATCTGGCATGAGTTACCAAGTCGCGGACAACGCCGAGGCGCACCGCTCGAGCACCAAAGTCAACACGACATTGTTCATTGTGGATTGAGGTTAAAATTGTCGTATGCGTTCTGAATTTAGGTCTAGGTTGCTCGAGGCAGCGAATCATTTTGGCACTCCGCTTTACGCTTACGACTGGGTGGTGATTCAGTCTCAACTCGAGCGAATCCGCGCGGCGTTTGGTGATGCCAGGGTTTTTTATGCCATGAAAGCCAACCCGAATTTAGGTATTTTAAAGCGTTTGAACGCTCTGGATGTCGGGTTTGAGGCGGTGTCCGGCGGCGAGTTTGAACGTGCTTTGTTGGCGGGCGCTCGTGCCGATCAGATTGTTTTAAATGGTCCTGGCAAGCTCGATTTGGACTACGTTCGGGCTGGCGAGGTCGGGGCGAGTATCATTTTGGATGCGGTGGACGAATTCGCTCGAGTGGCACGTTTTGCCCCTGGTTCCCATGTTTTGATTCGGGTTAATCCTGGCTTGAATGTTTCCACGCACGATCACTTGGCAACAGGCAATGCCAGCAGCAAGTTTGGGGTACGGCTCGAGGATGTGCCAAATGCGGTAAAACTCGCAGAACAGGCGGGTTTAAAAGTTATTGGTTTGCACATGCACATCGGCTCGAGCATCGAAGACCCGCACGATTACGCCGATGCGCTCGAGCGCATGGCGGGATTTGCCAAAATCATTGGCGCTCGAGAAGTTTTTGACATGGGTGGCGGTTTCGGTTTGGATTTTGACCTTGTGCCACTGGCAAAACTGGCTAGGGAGGCAGCCGAAAGTTTTGGGGCGCGTGAACTGTGGCTCGAGCCTGGGCGCTGGCTTGTGGCGCAAGCTGGGGTGTTGTTGACCCAGGTGCTGGGGCGTAAACAAACCGAGCGAAACTTTGCGGTGGTTGATGCGGGCATGAGCGAACTGATTCGCCCGATGTTGTACGGCGCGGTTCATGGTGTCGAATCACTTGATGGCACTGGAAATCTCGAGACGCTGGATGTTGCAGGTCCAGCCTGTGAAAGCGGTGACATTATTGCCAGAGATGTCAGTCTGCCCGAACCCAAAGTGGGCGATCTGCTGGCGGTTCTAAACGCTGGGGCTTACGCGGGCAGCATGGCAAGCAATTATTTGACCCGTTCCAAACCCGCCGAGGTCATGCTCGAGAATAACAATTGGGTGCAATTGCGTCGCCGTGACACGCTGCAAGAGATGCTAAAAGCCGAACTCGAGCCGCTGGATTAACGAATTCCAGAATCGTATTGAACGTTCACGGTTGTAAAAACCCCAGAAACCACCGTCACATCCTGACTCGAGCCTCGAGGTAAAAAATCCTGTTTTGGGGTTTGTGGGTCAATGTTGTACTTCCCAGGCTCGAGTTCGATCTTAAATTTGCCCTGCGCGTCGGCTTGAAATTTCGTGACCCAGATGCCATTTGTGGTGTTCACATGAATCACTGCTGGATATGCGAGATCATCGCAATTTGGATCGTCTAGGCGTTGGACGGGGCAAGTTGGTCCAATCGTGACTTTGCCTTCGATGCCACTTTTGTTCAGTCCGTTTTGTTGAACGGTGCTTTGCTCAGTTGCGTTACAGGCAGCCAACACCAGAGCCAGTGCCAACGTTCCAAAAAATTTCATTTCGCACCTCCAACGCTCGAGGCTATTTCAGCAATTCGCGCAGAAACTTGACGCTCGAGCGGACTTCGTCGCTGCCGCCGTTGATCTCGAGGTTGATCGTACCCGAAAAATTCTTAAGAAATTCGCGCATACTTTGCCACGGTACTGCACCTGTTCCAAGCACGTTGTGTGAGTCGCTTGTGCCGTCGTTGTCTTGCAAATGAAAATGTTGCAACTTCGAGAGTCCGTGCAGGTATTCCTCGAGTCTTTTCAAACCGTTTTCAATACCGCCACTCGAGCTGCCGTCACCGACTTCGGTGGTGCAGCCTTCGACCAGCGCATGACCGACATCCAAGCAGTTACCAAAATGCTCGCCCGCTTTTTGGGTTAACGCCTCGAGTTCATCAACGCCGCGCAACAAATCGTAACCATCCAGCGCTAAATTCTCGAGCATCACGGGAACGAGCGGGACAATTTCAGTTAAACTTTGCTCGAGTTTTTGTTCTGCAAATTGCTTCATCAGCGGGTGACGCAACGGAATCAAACCCGAATGCAGCACGCCAAGCATCGCGCCAATCTCAGCCGCATACTGGAGTCCTCGGTTGGTCCGAGCCACCGAATTCTCGCGCACTCCAGGCATCAAACTGGCAATGTTCAAGTCAACATAACTTAAATGCACAGTTGTTCCAATGCCCGTGGCTTGAGTTAACTCTCTGACTTTTTCTACGCTCTGAATCGCGGGCAACACCTCGAAGGCGTCAAAAGACAATTCAACAAATTGCAACTCGAGTTCGCTGGCGAGTTTAAACGCCTCGTCCAGATCGAGAATTTGCGCGTTTAGTGGTGTAAATCCGAGTTTCACTGATTCGCCACCGAACGCTTCTGGGCTTCCTCGAGTACCGTTTTGACATCTTCGCGCCCTTTCAATGCCCGTTCCATCGCTTGCTCGAGGAAGACCTTCCAAGCCGCATAACCAGGCACTCGAGGGCGCGAGACTGCCTCATCAAATTGCTCGAAGGCGGTTTTGCGATACGGATTTTCCTTGTACCAATCCTCGAGTGATTTCAGCACACTGCGCCGCACGGGGACGTAATAGCTGGCTTTGGTCCAGGCAACAATACTCTCGGTTTTCATCAGATACTTCCAAAATTCGTATGCGCCAGCTTGTTCGTCGTTGCTCGAGTTTTTCATGACCACCAATTGCGCCCCGCCAAACGGCACGATGGTGCGTGTGCCTTTGGGAAGTGGGGCTGCACCAAGTTCAAACGCCACGCTGTAGGGCAAAATGTCGGGCCAATTGGCGATGCTGGCAATCGCCATGTAGGCTTTGGTGCGCACAAAATCGAGAATTGCAAATTGTGCCTCGCCCAAGGAGCGTGGCACAGCATTGCCAGATTTCACCAAGTCTTGTAAAAATTGCAATGCCTCAATGACTTCTTTGCTGGTAAAATTCGGTTTTCCGTCGCTGGTCACGACATTCCCGCCCCTCGAGAGCACCATCTGTTCGAATTGCCAACTGTCGGCAATGGCTATAAAGCCTTTGCTGGTGCGGCTGGTCAAAGCTTTGGCAACCTGCGCAAATTCAGCCCAGGTGGTCGGTGGTTTCAAACCCTTGGCGCGAAATTGGCTAGCGTTGTAAAACAAGACTGGGGTGCTCGAATTCCAGGGCAAGCCGTAACGTTTGCCCTCAAACAGCCCGTAATTCCATAGGGCTGGAAAGAAATCCTTGGTAAACGCTGGGTCAAGCGTTTTATCGAACCTCGAGAGGTCTGCAAGTGTGTCTTTTTCGGCAAGGTTTGGAAACACGCCAATCTCGGCTTGGAAGATCACAGGCGTATTTTTGGCGTTGATAGCCGCCACAATTTTGGTGTTCGCGGTCGGATAATCGCCGACCATACTCGGTACGACCTCAAATTTATCCTGCGATTTGTTAAAGCCGTCCACCAGCGCGTTCACAGCCTTCTCGCCGCCAGACATCGAATGCCAGAAGGTGATTTTGGTTTTAACATTTTGCGCGTGACTGGCAAACCAGACACTCGAGAGTCCTGCCAGTGCCGCGACTGTGATCAATGCTTTCTTCATGGGTTTCTCCTGACCTGATTGTTACAGTTTAGCTTGTATTGGAGTCTCGAGTTTGTTTAACAATTCTTGATTTTTTGGACTTTGCTCTCAGCCCTCCGCGTTTTACTTCAGTCCGCCCTCGATGACTCGAGTGACACGACGTTCAAACAGGGCGTACAAAACCAGAATCGGCAAGCTGGTCAGCATGGCAGCAGCGCCCAATGCGCCCCAATTGTTGGGGTCTTTTTGCAGCATTTCAGTTAATGCCACTTGGACAGTTGCCCAATTTTTGTCATTGAGCACAATTTTTGGGTACAACACCAGATTCCAGTGTGCTGCAAAAGCCAGAACGCTGGCTGCCGTCATTTCAGGTTTAAGCAGAGGCGCTATGACTTTGGATAAAATTTGTAAATTGGTCGCACCGTCAAGTTTGGCAGCTTCGACGTAAGCCCAAGGCAATTTGACCACGCCACCATACAACAAAAACACAGTGAACGGACTTGCCAGAAACGGCAACACCAACGCCAGAGGGTTGTTCAGTAAATTTAAGTCTTTCAACAAGCCGTACAGCGGTACAAGCAGCAATTCGGCTGGCACGCTGAGTAAAAACAAATACAGTGGCAAGACGTTCGTTCCCGCCCGAATCGCAAAAGCCGCAGGCAGGGCAATCAAGACTTGCAAACCAGCCACGATGCTCGAGAGCAGCAAACTCAGCAATAATGGGCGGATTAGTTCTTTGAATGGAAGCTCGAGGTAATTTTGAAAGGTGAAACCCACAGGAATGGTGACATCAGGCTTGAAGAGGGCTTCTTTGGGAATGAAAGAGCTGTACGCCAGCCAAACAATTGGCAGCAGTGTGAACACCACCATCAAACCAACCACAATCCGACCAAACCAAGTGCCTTTTGGGGGCGCTCCAGCCTGAACTTTTTCTCGAGTTTCGGGCTTCAAGTTTGGAATCATAAATCACTCTTTAAGGCTCGAGCTTGAAACGCAGAGAACGTGAAGGCGAGTGCCAGAATCAGTACGCTGAGGGCTGCGCCGTAACCAAGGTTTGGGGCGGTTCCAAAAGCGGTTTCGTAAATCAGGTAACCAACGACGCGCGTCGAACCAAACGGTCCACCTTGGGTTAACAGCAGTACAGCCGTATAACTTTGAATGGCGTACAGGCTGCCGACCACGGCTAAAAAAACCAGGCTTGGACGCAGTAAAGGCAAAACAATCAGTCGGCGCAATTGAATTTCGGTTGCGCCGTCCACCCTTGCCGCCTCGAAAACTTCAGTCGGAATGCTTTTTAATCCTGCGCTGACAATCAACGTGCCGTAACCAACGTTTTGCCAGATCGTAAACAGCACAATCAAGGCAATTCCAGCCCAACCCTTATCGTGCCAGGGCAGGCGCAAAAATCCTCCTGTCAGGGTTGCCAGCATTCCGTAATCTGGCTCGTAAAGCGTGTACCAACCAATCGCACTTGCGCCAATCGTCCACAGACTCGGCAAGAACAAAATGGCTTTCACCACGCGTTCCAAACGCGTTCCCTCGAGTTCGATGGCGCACAGGGTTGCCAAGCCGACGAACAGCGGTAAGGTGCACAAGCCAAAAATCAAAGTCAGCAACAAACTGCGTCCAACGTTCGGGTCAGCCAGCATTCGGGCGTAATTGTCAAGCCCCGCAAAACCCTCGTAGACAATCGAGTACTTCTGAACTGATATTTGAAAAACTTGAATCAGTGGATACGCAATAAACAGCGTCAACGCCAGCAGTGACGGAATCACGCCCCACCAGGCGGGCGCGAGGCGAAAACGGGCTTCTTTGGATTTTGGCGAATTGGAAATCACAAATCAACATCACACATGGCGGTGGGTAGCTCGAGCGTGCTCAAAGTAAGAAACGAATGCCGGTGAAAGCATTGAACACACCAACAGTGTTCCAGGTGAATCCCGCCTCGATCGAGAACGCCTCGAAGTAGTAACGCAACCCAAGGTTAATGTCAAAGCTATAAACAAAAGCGTTTGAAATTGGTCGCACGTAATTTCCAAGGCTGATCAAACTGAGACTAAACGTCGCGTGGAACGGCTCGAGGTTGAGGTCTGCCATCGGTCCGAGGGCGAAATGAAAACCGAGTCCGCCAGGTTGAATTTTGAAGCTGATGTCTGCCCACGCGCCGACGGCAATCGGTAAATCGCTGCCGAGCGAGTTAAAAATGACTACGTTGATCCCCGTGCCAAAACCAAATGACACACCGTTGCGGCTGGTGTCGCTCGAGGATTGCGAACCGATGGTTATTTTTGGGGTGATGGCAATGTCGAGCGGGAAGCCTCCCAGGTCGAGCGGGGTTTCGTAACCCAGCGTGACGCTGATGAGGCGTGGGTCAAGAAATTGATACCCGAACGTCACCGAAATGGCGTGTTCGGTGGCGATCGCAACGGGGGCAGTTTGGGCGTGTGCATTACCGATGGCGAAAAACCCCATAAACGATACCAGGATGCTCAAAACTCGAGTGAAGCGGAATGATTTCATTGGTCCTCCTTGAAAACTGCTTTCAGTATACGGCTCGAGTTGTATTGAAAGCATCAAGTGCTGGTTCTGAGAATCAAATGAGCCGTTCTCACACGTTTGAAATGATCCGACCTTAAATTTTTATAAGATAGATTAAAGGTACGTTTGACTAAAGTCTTTTGGAGGTATCAGAGTGAAACGACTGCTTTGGATGGTTGGATTGACGATGCTCTTTGCGTGTAATGATCAGGCAAAACCCCCGATTTCGCACAACGAATCTGGAGTTCTCGGAAGCCTCGAGTTTCAATTGGATTCGGCAGGAACGTCCACAGCCATTTTTAAACCTCGAGCCACGCTGCCAGATGCGGCGGCAACCTTCACTTCGACTGCGTTTAGCGTCACAGACGCCAGCGGAATTCGATTTTTCAACGCGACCTTTAGCGTCCAGAACAATACGGCAAGCAATTTCAAAAACTTGTCCCTGGTGATGTACAACCAAAGCGCTCAGAACCTGCAAGGTAGCGCCATTAAAGAATTGCAAACTTTTTCTGGGACGGCGATCACCGATGCGGCAGTGATCAATCGCATCAAACCCACCCATGCCATGAGCACCCCGACAACCATCGATGGTGCTCGAGCAGATTTTCAAGCCTTTGAGTCTGCTCAGGCTGCCCAAATTCAAACCGACGCCCGAGCCTTGGGGGTCATCACCAACACCGATCAAGTCCTCGAGTACGGTTTTGTCGCCCGCAACGGCACTGCCAGGGGAATTGCAGCGGGTGCGACGGGCAGCATCACACTGGCATTCCGAGTTCCAAAAACGGGCGTCGCCACCGAACCTTACCGCTTTAAAGTAACCGCTGTGATTTTTGACGCGCCGACCACGGTCGTCACACGCTCTCGAGAGGAAACCGCCAGCAGCGCCGCCTCTCGAGCCAGCAGCATCACAGATCGTACCAACCCAACGGAGGTGGTCTTGATTGGCAGTGATACCCAGACTGCAAGCTGCACGAATTGCACGTTTTCACGTCGTGGCAATGCCAAAATCTCGAACTTGAGTCAAAATTTGCTCGATGACCCAAGCACCGTGGGCTTTAGTGTCGAAACCGTCAAGACGGGATTGGGTGTTCCCTGGAGTTTGAATTTTGCGCCCGACGGTACCTTGTACTTTACCGAACGTGCCGGTAACGGTGGCAAGGTTGCCCTTAAAAAATTAAACCCAAGCACGGGCATTGTCAGTAACATTATTGATTCTGGCAGCTCGAGCGTTCGTGCCGACGGTGAGGGCGGTGTGCTCGGAATGGAGCTAGACCCGAGTTTTACGACCAACAATCAAGTTTACATCTGTTATTCGTACTTTCTTGGGAATGTGGTTGCCGACAACAACCGCCGCAATCGAGTCTCGAGGTTCACAGTTTCTGGCGCAAGCCTGACAAGCGAAACCGTGCTGTTCGAGGACATGCTTGGCTGGTCAAACCACAATGGTTGTCGTGTGGCAAATGGTCCAGATGGCAAATTGTACTTCAGCATTGGCGATGCCGCCGATTACAGCCCAGGTCCAGTCAAAGCCCAAGACCCAAGCAGCTTGGCAGGCAAGGTTTTCCGCATCAATTACGATGGTTCAATTCCAAGCGATAACCCTTATTTCAACACCTTAAGCGGTTCGGCTCGAGCCTTATGGACGTCTGGGCATAGAAATCCACAAGGTCTTGCTTTTCAACCAGGTACGGGCGCGTTGTGGTCAACCGAACACGGGCAGAACACCAGGGACGAACTGAATTTGATCTTGAAAGGCAAGAATTACGGCTGGCCCAGTTGCGTTGGCATTCAAGAATTCAATAAACCTTTAGAGGTGCTTCAAGATGGAACAACCTATAATTGCGCTGAGAGCACCAACTTGACCGCCAGCAATTACCAAATTGCCGCCAAAGAATACGAATCTGGTTTTACTTTGGCGACCAGCGACATTGCCTTTGTGACCTCGCCATTGTTCCCAGAATGGAACGGCAACCTTTTAATGAACACGCTCAAAGCCAATAAAATGTACCGCATTACCCTAAACGGTACTTCCGTCGCTAGCGATCAAGTCATCATCAATACGGGTTACGGACGACTGCGCGATGTGGCGATTTCACCTGACGGTCTAATCTACTTCTCGAGCGACGACGGAAAGATTTTTAGGATGGTTCCAAAATGAACGAGACTGAAGAGCGAAACGCTGATCTCGAATTGGTTGTGGAAGATTCACGCTCCGAGTACATCAAGCCGAATCTCGAGCAACTTGAAGCATGGTCAAACATCATTGGAGTCAGTATTCCCATTGGAACGTAAAACAACTTTGCAGTACGCTATTTGTCGCATGACAACGCTGAAAGAATTGCGGTAACTTGTCCCACATGTTTGCAACGCTTTCTTCACGCGCCCAAGTCGCCAATTTAAAAGTTTTTGCACTCGGGATTCTCGAGCGTTACGGTTTGCAGAATCCCAAATTGAAATTGCTTTCGCACGGTTACAACACGTTTTTTCGGGTTGATACAAAAGGTCAAAAGTTTGCATTGCGTTTGGGCGTGAATTCACTGCGTTCACTCGAGAACGTCAGTACAGAATTGGCATGGTTGCAAGCTTTGACCATCGAGACCGATTTGAGCGTACCAAAACCTGTTGCCGCACAAGACAGAGCCTTAATTGTCAGCCAAAAACTCGAAGGTCTTCCTCGAGCGATTCATTGCGTTTTGTTCGAATGGTTGCCTGGCTCTGATGTTTTAGAAGATCAACTCTCGAGCGACCTTGTAGAACGTTTTGGACGAATCACCGCGCAACTTCACAACCATGCCTCGAGTTTTGAATTGCCCGCAGATTGCAAATTGTTTGACATGCGTAAGGTGATTTTTACCGAGGTAAATTCGCTCTGGGACAACACGCATCCACAATGGCTGCCAAAAGAAAGATTGGAAATTTTTAAGGAAGTTTACGCTCGAGTTCAGAAGTTTCTGGATCAGGTTTACTCGAGCGACACAGCACCAATCATTTTGCACGCCGATTTGCATGAAGGCAATTTCAAACAGAATCGTAAACGTTTAAGAGTTTTTGACTTCGACGATTGTGCCCTCGGTTATCCCGTCCAGGACTTCGCGGTCACGTTTTACTCGCTGTCCAACGAAAACGATTACGACCAAAACCGTGAAGCTTTCAAACGCGGTTACTCGAGTTTGCGCCCGTGGCTGCCCGCTTATGACAGCGTGATAGAAGCTTTGATTGCAGAGCGCAGCCTTGTACTGGCAAATGACGTGGTGCAGAGTTTGAACCCCGAGTGGCACGATATTGCACCGCGTTTCTTTGAACGCAGCGAAAAACGCCTCCGCAACTTTTTGAACTCGGGACAATCGACTGTTCGCTAAAGTTGAAACTTGTGTCTCTGAGGGTATTCTCTCGAGTTTGATATTGGTGTTCGCACTGGTTTACAGCAAAACCTTTTAATGCTACTATGAAGTGTTGCTCTCGACACGGCTTACCTTGAAAATACGCCAACTCGAGAGGCGCAAGTCTTAGGAGGACTTTAGGAATGGAAGACTCGGTCATTCAGAATCAGACCGCTGAGGCGGTCAACACTCAAGCCGCACCTGCGGCACCCGTAGCCGCTTCAGCACCAGCCGAAACGGAATATCCCGCCATGACCATGGAGGATGTACTCGCATCAGAAGAGGATCGCGTTAGCGAACTCAACCGTGGCGATGTCGTCTCCGGAACGGTCGTGTTCGTAGGAACCGAAGGCGTGGCACTCGATGTCGGCGCGAAGATCGAGGGAACAATTCCGCTTAACCAGTTAAGCGAAGAACCCCTGACGCTCGAGCAAGCCCAAGAGCAATTCAAACCAGGCGACAAGATTGATGCTTACGTGGTTCGTTCTGATATGCAGAACGGCGTAATCATTCTTTCTAAAAAGCGTGCCGAGCAAGATAAAGGCTGGCGCAAGCTGCAAGCCGTGTTTGAAAACAACGAAAACATCACGGTTCATATTGACGAAAAAGTCAAAGGTGGTCTGGTGGCAAACATCGAAGGCGTCCGCGCTTTCTTGCCTGCCAGCCAGCTCGATGTGCGCCGCGTGAACGAACTCGATCCTTACGTTGGGCATCCGCTCGACGTTCGATTGATCGAACTGAACCGCAAACGCAACCGCGTGATTATTTCACGCCGCAGCATCATCGAAGAGCAAAAGAACAAAGCCAAAACCGAAACGCTTGATCGTCTTGCCCCAGGCACGATTCTCGAGGGTGCAGTCGTCGAAATCACCGATTTTGGTGTCTTCGTCAACCTTGGCGGCGTTGATGGTCTGGTTCACCGCTCAGAACTTACTTACGCCCGTTTCAACCATCCAAAAGAGGTCGTGAAACTCGGCGAGCACGTCAAAGTCCAAGTCATTGACGTGGACGGCGAACGCGACCGTATTAACCTATCCATGAAAGCCCTCTCGAGCGATCCGTGGCAAGCCGCCGTCGAGAAGTACACGATTGGTCAACGCGTCACCGGTAAAGTCACCAACCTGACCAACTTTGGTGCGTTCGTCGAAATCGAATCTGGACTCGAGGGTCTGATTCACGTTTCCGAACTTTCATGGACCAAACGCGTGCGTCACCCCAACGAAGTCCTTAAAGAAGGCGACGAGGTTGAAGCCGTCATCTTGCGCATGGACTCTAAAGACCGTCGCATCAGCCTGGGCTTGCGTCAAACCACCCCAGACCCTTGGAGTGCACTGCCAGCCAAGTATCCACCAGGAACACCAGTCAGCGGTAAAGTCACAGGCTTAACCGACTTCGGCGTGTTCATGGAAATCGAAGAAGGCATCGAAGGCTTGATTCACATTTCCGAACTTGCACACGAACGCGTCACCAACCCAAGCGATCTGTTCAAAAAAGGCGACGACATCGAAGCCGTGGTTCTGAACATTGACCCCGTTGACCAACGCGCCAGCCTGTCACGCAAACGCACCCTTCCAGGTGGACCACCCGTCCGCGAAGAAGGCGCACCAGGCAGCACCGGCGCGAACATCCCAAGCGGACCAAGCCGAGCAGAACGATTCGGCACACGCGAAGGCGGCGCGAACCGTTACGGCGGCGGCGGCAACCGAGGCAACCAACAAGGCGGCGGCAAAGGTGGTCGTGGCGGATACGACTACGACTACAGTAGCAGCAACAACAACAGCGCCAACGCAGACGCTGGCGGCGGTAAAGTCACCACTAAACTCGGTGACGTGTACGCAGACTTGTTCGCACAATTTGGAATCGGTGGCGGTAAGAAAGACGAACTCAAAACCGAAGAGAAAGTTGTTGCCAGCGCACCAGCAGCACCAGTCGAAGCACCCGCAGTCGTCGAAGCAGCGCCAGTTGCAGAAGTAACAGAAACCTCGAGCGAAACCAGCGAAAGCTAAACTCGAGATACAGGATTAAAAGAAAAAGGCGATCCGAAAGGGTCGCCTTTTTTGTTGAAGATGAAGTAGTGAATGATTTGAATCTCGAGAAAACTCACTTATGCGAGTTTGTCACCATTACAATCAGCGATATGAGCGAAAATTTTTTCACAAAGTTCTATTATCCGTATATCTTCTTCTAATTTAAGCTTGTAAGTTTTGAAATTATCTAGACAAAAGTTGCAAAGTTTTTTCTTTCTATGCTCTTTTAAAGTTCGTGATAGTTTGGCGTCTTTAAAGACCTGAGTAGATGAATCTAAGTCTTTAGTTTCTTTACTCATATCTTTGCCAAAATATGGTTTTTCTTTACCAAACAGATTATCAAGATAGCCACCTAAGCCAATGGTTAGTTTTTCGTAGTCAGCTCTGATTATCTTTTCACTAAAATTATCTAATTTTAATGTTTTTTTACAAAATTCGAGTATGAAATCTGCTGGTAAAATATTTTCTATCTCTTTTGTTGGGAAAAAGTAGCATTTTTCACCTAGAATCGCTTTTGTTTTTATCCCACGTGGCTTGGTTTCGGCATCTCCATCTGCAATCACAATAGCATTAGCACAAACAAAGCTTGCTTTTATCTCATCAATTTCGTCTTTTGAATCTGAATCTTCTGAGAAGTCCCAGTGAGCCAATCCACCACCTTGATATATGACAAAAGAATAATGCAAATCTTCTCTATAATTTGAAAATGTCATGTAATTTTTATGTTCTACCCCTATAAACTCTAAATATCTGTCCATAAAAAACCTTATATATTTTCTGTCCGTAATTCCTTCAATCCAAATTGTTGAATTTGACAAAAATACAGAAGAATTTGAAACCCCAAGGTCTTTTAAAACTCTTTGACCGTCATTTGAAATATTATTAACTTTAAAAATTAATTTTTCTTCTTTAATTGCTTTGCTGAAATGAAAAATAGATATTCCAGGATGATCGAGAGTCATACCTAAAATATGGTTTGAGTGGGTCACTAGGAAAAATTGATGTTTTGGAAATAAGCTCAAAACCTCAATAAATATTCTTTGCATTCCTGGGTGCATGAATAATTCAGGTTCTTCTATAAAAAACAAGCAACTTTCTTCAGTGAATATCTTGTAAGTTAAAATAATTAAATTTTGAATTCCATCGCCTAATTGATAAATTGGAAACTCGTCTTCATCGCCAATTTTTATATGCACTATACCTGGTGATTCGCTTTGAGGATTAAGTTCTATCGATTTTCCTTGAAAAAATTTTTCAGATAGCCAATCTTGATATTTTCTGCGTTTTTCTATAATTTTAAGATTGCTACCATTAATTTTAGTTAATTCTTCGTATAATTCTAGTCCAGTAAATACTTCTTTTTCGTCAGTTAATTTTGTTTCAATAGAGTTAAAATAATCTTGTATTGTTCTTTCTCGATATAAATTTCTAAACTCAGTTTCTTTGGAAATCTCAAATGGACGCATACCGCGCAGAGTAGGAATATATATTCTTTTTTGAAATGGTAAAAGATTTTGTTTTTTAAATTCAAGTAATTGCTCGTGATATTTTTCAACTATTTTTTTAATATTTCCGACTATCAGTGTTTCTAAATCTTTATCACTCATATTATTTGTTGCGCTCTTAACGATTGAATTTGGGTTCATTTCTATAAGAAATTTGTCCAAATTTTGGTCAATTAATTCGCTTAAACTTTTCTGTTTTAATTTATTATAGTCATAAGGATAATTTTTAATACTGTTAAAATTATCATAGCCGTAATTTTCATGAAATTTATAACTACTGGTTAATGTTTCCTCAATTTCCTTTTTAACTTTAGCGGCTAATTCTTTAAGATTGTTAATCGACATCAAAACGGTTACATATGACAATTCTGATTGAAATATTGCCCGTAGTGCTCTACTTTTGCCAGAATTGTTTGCACCTACAAACACATTAATTCTCGATAAAGATCGAATTCGGTTTTCGGACAAAACCTGTTTTGCGTCGTACCATTGAAAATCAGCAATTGGGTGTTCAAGAATGATTTCTTCATAAATTGGTACTTCTTCAGTTGATTTGTCAGTACGTTCATGCGCTGCCATATGCCATATTTTACAACTCATTTGCGCTTAAATGTTGTGATGCTCGGAGTCCACGCCTCGAGCATCATATTTTTCCAATGCTAAACTCGAGCAACATGGCAAAAGATTTCTTTCATGCTGCTGTCAGAAATGCCCTCGAGTTGCGAGTTAAAGCTCCGATGCCTTAGATTTAGATTCGTAATTCTCATAGCGCTTGTGGTGTTTATGGTGTATATTCCTCTCGAGGTACACCCATGACCCAGGCTATTCAAACGCACATCCCAACCATGCCAGACATTCATGAAGCCAAAGAAATTCTTCAAGCATTGCGCCCAGATTCGCAATCCATAACAATGGAACTTTCTGGACAAGAATTTACCTTGCCCCAAGGTTTAAGCGCCATGCTGCGCGACATTCTGACCAACGCGGCAAAAGGTCAAGCGATCACCATTCTGCCTTACAACACCGAATTCTCGAGTCAAGAAGCGGCGGATTACTTGCATGTCTCGAGACAATTTCTGGTCAACGAAGCGGATGCAGGGCGCATTCAATACAGGCGAATTGGGTCGCATCGGCGGTTTGCGTTTGAAGACATTCTGAAATACCAACACTTAACCGAACTCGAGAGTCTGGCGGCACGTCAAGCGCTTGCAGATCAAGCACAAGAACTCGGGTTGGACGCTTAGAAAAAGTTGGATTGCTGCGTTCTGTGGCAAAACTCAAATCGTATTTGGAATAAATTCGTTTTGCCAATGAAATTATTATTCTCGAGCATCAGGGCGTTTGCGTATATAACCTGTGCTGGTCAGCGTTAAAAACTTCGAGGACGCTAAAGATTTACCTTATCAGGCGGATTTTAACTTTTAAGTTTGGAATTTTTTTCCAACTTTGTTCTGCTGTTAAAACGTTCAACCCTTTTGCCTCTGCCAGCGCCAAACACGCACAGTCCCCCAATGAAAGTTCGTAGGGGTTACGTCTTGCATAAAAAAATGCCACACCCTCAGCTTGTTCACGGTCTAAATCAGCCAACTCGAGCAATGCTCCAAATGCTTCTAGCGCAGCATCCACTTGTTTTGGTGTGTGAGTGCCGCTTCCTACCAATTTCCCTTTGGTTTCGGCGTAATTGACCACTGACATCAAAAAACCGTGTTGAAGAAGTTCTTCGACCACTGCCGCACCGTTTTCGTCTCGAATGAATGCGATTAATGCACTCGAGTCAATCACGTACAACTTAAAAGCCTTTCTTTTTGGCTTCCAAACGACGGTCCTCGAGCAATTCTGAGGTCAAATCTCGGTTGTCGTCTGCTTTTAGAATTCCGCGTAGGCGTTTTGCCAAAGCTTGACGGGTGACGAGTACAACATGGTCGCCCTCCAGTGTGGCAACCAATTCATCACCAGAATTGATGCCCAGTGCGCGACGGTATTCAACGGGAATAACCGCCTGTCCTTTTGGTCCAACAGTGACGGTTTGGCTCAATTTTGGGGTAAAAGTTTGACTCACGAAATAAGTATAACACAATTGCAATTGTATAACTTAACCGGTTTTGGCAAGATGCGGTCAAGTCTTAGATTTGGTAGGTTTTAAATTTTGACCTGAAACTCTGCCGTGGGAAGCGTCTGGTTGTTCATGGGCTGCATCTTACAACTCGGGGCTAAATTCATGGTTTTCGCTCGAGAAACAAGACCTCGAGCCTTGCATTTCTCCAATCTAAAAAGTGCTACCATTTTCCCATGACGCTCACCCTCAACCTCGAACCTAATCTCGAGCAACGTTTGCGTCTTGAAGCAGAACAGCATGGGCTTCCGCTCGAGACGTGGTTGGAGCAGGAACTCGAGCAGCGTTTTCAAGTCAGTGTTTCTGAGGCGACTTTATTGCAAAGAATCACAATGGGCTTGCCCGAAAGTTTCTGGCTGCGTTATCGGGCGCTTGTTCAAAAACGTGATGCCGAAAATTTAGAGCCTGCGGAACAACTCGAGTTAATATCAATGTCTGACCAGACCGAGGAATTAACCTTGCAACGCACCGAGGCGCTTCTCGAGTTGGCAAAGCGACGGAACACAACGATTGATGTTTTACAGGTGCAATACGGTTTGCGACCTGTTGCGCTATTGTCATGACAAAAACTCAAATTCGTGATCTTGTGTTGGCTCGAGCCAAATCACGTTGCGAGTATTGCTTGTCGCCGCTCGATTTTTCAAGTGACGATTTTGCTGTGGAGCACATCGTCCCCAAGTCGTTGCTGGGTTCAGATGACGTGGATAATTTGGCATTGTCTTGTCAAGGTTGCAACAATCGTAAATTTGTTGCGATCAGTGCCATTGATCCGACAACAGGTTTGGAGACACGCTTGTATCATCCACGTTTGGATGTTTGGCTTGACCATTTTATTTGGAGCGATGAGGCAACAGAACTGATCGGTCTTACAGCCGTTGCTCGAGCGACAATAGCGCGGTTGGAGTTGAATCGATCTCGAGTTCGGAATTTACGGCGTGTTTTGGTGATGGCTGGAAAGCATCCATAAAGTCATTTTTCCTGTCCGAGCACCGAGAACACCGCAAACGCCAGCTTCCCTTTGGTGTACATTCTCTTTCAAGCTGCTGTCGAACATGACCCCGAGCTAGATTTTAGTTAATCAGCAAAAAACGTAGTTACGCCTTTGTTTTAACGCGTTTTAAGTCTTTAACCCGAAACTTTACCAATACTTTCGGTAAAACTCGAGCAGCATCGCCATCCAATTCCGTTATCCAACTCGAGCGTTAGTTCATATTGAAGTGGGTATGATTGTTTTTGACCCGATAAGCGAGGTGATTGTGCAATGGATTTAGACAATGATCGTCAAGTGATTCGTGAAGTCCTGGAAATGCTTTTGCAATACCAGCCGTCTTATGGCAACGCAAAATACGAACCTGTGTTTGATGCCGAACATGATCGTTATCAAGTGCTTTTGAACGGTTGGACGGACTTGAAACGTTCGTTTAGCATTGTCGCCCAAATTGATATTCGGGATGGTTTGATTTGGTTGCAGCAGGACAATACTGACCTCGAGTTGGCAAATTGTTTGATCGAACGTGGAATTCCAAAGGAAAGAATCGTTCTTGGTTTTCACGCGCCGTATAAACGTGGTTTAAATGGTTTCGGCACAGGTGAAGGCACAGATTAGGTTTTGGTTTCTCGAGTCTCTTTTTCCAGCACCGTAAACACCACGAAAACCAGGTTCCCTTCGGGGTGAACATCTACCACGGCTTTCATTTTCTTACCGCTTCTAAACGGAATATAACTTTCATCGGTCAGTGGCAATCCAGTCTCGAGCGCAACATGGGCTGGGTGATCTTCGGGAATGATGGTGCTGTTGCTTAACGGGTAACGCATTTCGCTGCTGCGGGCGCTAAATTCCACCTCGAGCATTTTGCCTTTGGCGCGAAGGACGCCAACAATGGCTTTGCCTTCTAAACTTTGCGCCAAGACCACGCAGGCGGCGGGTCGTGAGATCGTAAAGCTTTTGACGATGCGCGGAATCGCCCTTGCGCCGCGTCCGTATTTTTGCAGCAGTGCCTCGAGTTCGGATTCTGGAACAAGAATGGCACTCGCTCCAACGTTGCACAGAATTTCGATGGCTTCCTCGAGATCGTCGCCAATGTAAGCGTCATGCAAATCCGAGAGCAGGTCTTCGTCTGCCAGAATAAGCGCGTGGGTGACTTCGTGCGCCATTGTGAAGCGTTGCCGCTCGAGGGTCACGGTTTTAGAAATAAAAATGACGTTGCGGTTTGGGTCAAACGCGCCGTCTTTGTCTCCCAGGTCGCCGTACTCGAGTTTTGCGCCAATCGCGGCGGCAAGGTCGAGGGGTTCTCGAGATGGGTGTGAAAAGTTGAACTCGGCGGCGAGTTCGCGCACTCGGGTTTTGTGTTCATTCAAGACCACGACGTACCTCGGATAAAAAAATAGGAACGGATTTGAACCCGTTCCTACACGTTACCTTAATTTTGCTTTACTCGAGGATGCGTTTTAAATTTCTGTAAATGTCGTACCAGTCTTCTTTGGTTTGTGGGCGCTTGCCGCGAAGCTCGATGCGTGAAAGGCTTGAAACCCAATCTGGTGTGATGTGTCCGCCCAAAACTGGGTCGGCAAGAAGATCGGCAAGTCCTTTTGGCAGGGCGCTGTCGCTGGCATCGCCGTAAAATTCGACGGGGGCGAGCAAATCGTTAACGCTGAGGTCGTAGGCGGCTGCCAGGGTTTGCAGGGTTTCGAGGCTGGGGTTGGTGCGTCCGCGCTCGAGGTCGCTGAGGTAAGGGATACTGATGCCCGCAATTTCGGAGACATCTTTGAGGCGTTGTCCGCGTTCGCTTCGGAGTTCGCGCAGTCGTTCGTGTAATTTCATAATTCCTCCTTGTGATTTTGTCCCGCGCTGGACGAAGAATGAGCTACTTTTGCTTGGAATTAAATATTGCATTTAACCCCTTGTGAATTTGAGCGCGGCTTTCTGCTCTTGGCGAGTCTAGCACTTTGATCGTTTACGGTCAAGGCGTAAAACTGGCTGGCGCTTGAACCAATCACGAAATTATGCTATAATCGTAATTGTAGAAGATGATTTAGTCAGCACGCCATCAAGACGCTCCCAGGAGGCACGACATGCGAATTCTCGAAACCATCGCCCAATCGTTACGCACGCAAAAAATTCATCCAACCCAAGTTTTCAACGCATTGATCGAACTCGAGAATGCGGGCGGCGTCACAACCATGTACGAACTCGAGTACCGTTTGTCGCGCCTGGTTCGTGCCATGTTTGAACGCAACGACCAAGCCATCAAAATTGCCGAGGCTTGGCTCGAGGCGACCCGCGCTTATCTCGATGAACATGGTCAAATTGCCCCCGTGGTCACACCGCCCGTTGCACTTCACCGCCGGATTCTTGAAGTGGTCAACGCCGCCAGAAATGCTCGCCCCGTGGCGGCAAAAGCCAGCAGATTCTCTCGAGGAGGTGCGCTTTAATGCCAGACACGACCTGCCAGCATCTTTCGCCTGTCGGTGGATGGTGCAGATTGCAAAACAATTTTAAATGCCCGGCGTCAAAAGGACGCATTGGATGCCCAATGCCAAACGTTGTCAACCTCGAGGAGCGGATTAGTGAGCGCCTTGAGCGCCAGGAGAACACCATGATTGCCCAACACCAAGCCTTTGCCAATCTTGCTCTGCCATTCGGGTTCACTGAGGATCCAGAACATCTCATGGTACCGCGGGTCCTGGCCAAACCGGCGCGTTGGCGCAGGCTGGCCCGCGGGCACCGGCACCGAACTGATGC
>JANMUC010000742.1:0-1685 GCA_031391225.1 Deinococcales bacterium | reverse complement strand
ACCCGACGTATCAGCAAGTTTGTTCTGAAACCACAGGTCTTGCCGAGGTGATTCAGGTCAAATTTGACCCAAGTGTTGTCTCGTACCAAGAGATTCTCGAGGTGTTTTTCACCATGCACGACCCGACCACGCTCAACCGTCAGGGTAACGATGTTGGCGAGTCGTACCGCTCGATCATTTTGTATCACGATGCCAAACAGCTCGAGACGGCAAAAAATATGATTGCGAACTTTGAGCAACTTAATCTTTGGGATCATAAGTTTGTCACCCAACTTGCGCCGTACACGGTGTTTTATCCAGCCGAGGAGTATCATCAAGAGTATTTTGCTCGCAATCCAGGACAGGGTTATTGCCGTATTATCGTTGCGCCCAAAGTTGCCAAGTTCCGCAAAATGTTCCTCGAGAAGTTGAAAGGTTAAGGAGATACGCCGAAAAGTGGGTTGATCTTCGAGAATCCAGAAGTACCGTTTAAAAAACCTCAAATCTGAAGCGGCTACTTCTTCTTGATCCCAAGACGCACCTTGTAAGTTAGTAGTGGGGACCAGCACGGTAGATCGAGACGCACCCTACTACTTTCGCTTCCTCGAGTTATTGATAGAATTCGCGGCATGGGTTATTTGCAATCACTTTTTTCGGGTGGACCTCTTGGAATCATTTACGGCGCTTTAATCTTGTATTGCTTGTATCACGCAATCTCGAGGCGTTCACAGCCGTACTGGTTTTTTCTGATTTTGTTTATTCCAGCGATTGGTGGCGTCGCGTATTTTGTCATGGAAGTTCTGCCCGATTTGCGGCGCGGGAATCTGAGCATTGACACCAGCGTTTTTCAGAGTTCCAACACCAAAATTTTAAACAAAGAACGTGCGCTCGAAGAGATGGACACGCTTGACAATCGTATGAACTTGGCTCGAGAGTACAAGCTCGCGGGTCGGCTCGAGGATGCCAAAAAAATGCTCGAGTCCGTTTCGAGCATTCATCAACAAGACCCGTATGTGCGTTACGAATTGGCTGATTTAAATTTTCGGGAAAAAAACCTTGAAGTGACCAGAGATATTTTGATTGGGGTGCTTGACGGTTGTCCAGAAGAATTGCGTTACCGTGCAAAATTATTACTTGCCCAAACGTTTGACGGCTTGGGTGAACTCGAGAATGCAGAGAAGTATTACCGCGAAGCCACCACGTACTTTACGGGTGAGGAAGCCAGGGCGCGACTGGCACAGTTTTTGATTGCCCAAAACCGCAGAGATGAGGCTAAAAAGTCACTCGAGGATATTTTGCGCAATTACAAACGCTCGGCAGGTGTTTATCAACGTCAGCAACGCGAATGGTTTGATTTGGCAGGGAAACTCTTAAAAGAACTTTAAACAATTCTTCTCGATCGTTCGCTCCAAGCAATGCTCGAAAGCAATAAAATGCCTGCCAGCGCCGCAAATACGCCCGTGATTTCGCCTGGTTTGGTTGACCAGCCGATGCTGCGTCCCAAGCCTTGGTAAATGCTGTTGAGTTGCCCACTCGAGCGGGCTTCAAAGTATTTGCCGCCTGTGGTGTCGGCAATGGTCTTGAGGATTTCAGGGTCAAAGCCGACCATCATGCCGCCGCCTTGAAAATCGATTGATCCTGCGTCTGTGCCAAGCCCAACGGTATACACCTTGACATCTTTATTGCGCACCTCGGCGGCAATCTCG
>JANMUC010000721.1:0-3167 GCA_031391225.1 Deinococcales bacterium | reverse complement strand
TCTTGGTTCAGTATAACGGCTGGCTATGAAATTCCTAAGTGATGCCTTTTAATGTGTCTGATACGAATTACTATTGCTTTAGGTTTAATCATTTTATGAAACAGTTTTAAAACTTTGATGCCTTGCCGAGCCAAAAGCAATTGCCAAAATAATGGCAACCGCAAAAACGTTGATTGCTTCTCGAGATTTGATGTGAACCAGCAAACCGGACTTCTGATTTGACGGCTGCCCAACATCAACGCAAGCTTCTAAGTCGCGCGGACATTTTCAGGTTCAATATCGCGTATGCTTACGCGAAGTTTCTCGAGTTAAAAGGAGTTTGTCATGAACCGTGATAATGGAGCAGCGTTGTTTGGAACAGTATTTTTCTTGATCTTGGCATTGGTTGCGTTTTTGTTCGGATTTTACCCTTACCCGCAAGCCGAAACCGAAAACAGCATTCGCGTTTTGGGCAAAATCGCGGCGCTTGCTCTGGTGGTTGGGGCGGTACTGGCTGGCATCAGTGGGTCACTTGAGCCTAAAGAATAATGGTCATGAAATCGTTGAAGCTCGAGGTTTTTTTTGACCTCGAGCTTCAATTTTTGAGGTGCTGGGTATCGTTTATCCTGTGAATCGACCAAAGGTGACGATCAACTTGGTACGAAACTTGGGCGAATCCAGTGTCCGAAAAGTCGAAATAAATGCCGCTCGATTCAAATTGCGGCATCACACCCACAATATTTTTTAAGGCGGCATTCAAAATGCCGCCGTGAGCCACTACCAAGTACCGACCTTCCCCACGTCTGATCAGTTTCTCGAGTGCCAAACCTGCTCTTCTGTGAATCTCGAGATGACTTTCACCAGTTTTGAAAATCTGGGTGTAAGGCGTGGTTGTGCTCGGTACTGGAAACAGTTCGTCGGCGTTTTCTCGGGTCAATCCAGCGCCGCCCGCGTTGTCCCATTCCATCCAATCTGCCTCGAGTTCAACCGCAAGATTTAAAGTGCGGGCGATTATTTGTGCGGTTTCGGACGCTCGAGATAGGGTTGAAGCGATGATCGTGTCAAATTGTTTGTTTTCAGCCTTCCAACGCGTTGCCAGTTTGTCTGCTTTTTCGCGTCCAACTTCTGTCAGCGGCGAATCGTAACGACCTTCAATCACATTTTCATCATCCGCTCGAGATCGCCCATGACGCAGCAGCGTAATCTCCAAACTCACTTTTTAGCTTTCGGTTTGTTGGCGTTTTGTTCCTCGAGAATCCAGGCTTTCCAATCACTTTCTGCCAGTCCAACCGTCACATATTTTCCGTACCTGACAAGTGGCAGCTTTAAAAGCTTTGGCTCGGCTTCGATTTTTGCCAGCATTCCATCATCAGAAACCCGTAAAAACTCGAGTCCAGCGTCAATGTAGGCTTTACCTGCAATATCCAAAACGGTGTTCAAACCAAATTTTTGAATGAACCGATTGATTTCTCCCGCGCTCATCGGACGGTCGTGCAAATCGACATTGTGGGTTTTAATGCGGCGTTCTTTAAAAAAACGTTCCGCTGCCCTGGTTTCTTTTGATGATTTTAAACCAAAAATTTGGACTTCCATTCCAGCATTTTACAATCCCGAGCATGGGTTAAACTGAAACATGAAAACCCAGATTTCTTACGGCAAGTTCAACATCTCATTGCATCGCACGTATGCCGCGCCGCTCGAGGTTGCGGCAATTCCCGAGTCAGAATTTGTTGGACGCAACAACAATTTGTTTGCCGTGGATGTCAGTGTCGAAGTTTTCGGCAATAATTTTTTACCCGCTTACACCCACGGTGACAACAGCATGGTGGTTGCCACGGACAGCATGAAAAATTTTATCCTCAAAGAGTCCGCCAATTTTACGGGCAGCACGCTCGAGGGTTTGCTCGAGTTTTTGGGAACACGCTTTCTGGCAACTTATTCGCAAATGGAAAGTTTACGCATGATGGGACGAGAACTGCCGTTTAAAGCCGCTCGAGTCCCTGGTAAAAACGGTTTTGAAAACAGCAATCTGCTGCATTACCCAACCAACGGCGATGCCGCAACCGCCAGCCTGTACCTCGAGCGAAATGGAACTGGTTCGCAAGTGATCGACCTCGAGTGCGGACGCGAAGGTTTTCAACTCCTCAAAATCACTGGCTCGAGCTTTGCCGCGTTCGTGCGCGACGATTACACGACGCTGCCCGAACTCAAAGACCGACCATTGTTTATTCACATGGATTTAAGCTGGCATTACTCGAGCATTCCTGACGGTTTGGGCGTCGAAAAGTACGCCCCGAGCGAGCAAATTGCCGATATCTGCCGAGTCATTTTTCACGAATTTAACTCCAAATCGATTCAAGAACTGGTTTATAAATTTGGCGAAAGGATTCTCGAGCGATTCCCACAACTGATGAGTGTCAGTTTTGAAGCGCAGAACCACACTTGGGATAAAGTTGCCGAACTCGAGGGCAGCGATACGGTCAAGGTTTTCTGGGAACCCAAAGTGCCATACGGGTATATTTCGTTGACCATGACTCGAGATTGAAAAACTGCTGTCAATTGTCTCGAGAGGCGAACTCAATTTAAGGATTGGCGGCATTGGCAAACCAATGCTTACGGAGGCAACGCGTGAACAGCAAATACGATCAAGCAGGCGATTTCTATTTCGATTTTGTGACCCTTGGTTTATCCGATGCCCAATCCATGATGCACTTGTCGGTGCAATCGGTCTTGCGATTGTCTGAAGATGTTTTAGGCAAGTCTGTCTGTGATTTGGCATGTGGCGAAGGGCATCTGTCACGACTTTTCGCCGATCATGGCGCAACAGTCACGGCTGTCGATTACTCGAAAAATCTTCTCGAGCACGCGCTCCAAAAAAACGAATCTCGAGCAATTAGGTATGTCCATGATGACGCACAGACTCTTGTCACGCTGGGTGAAAGTCAGTTTGATCTGGTGGTTTGCAATATTGCACTGATGGATATTCCTGATTTAATTGCAGTTTACCAGTCAGTCAACCGCGTATTGAAACCAGGAGGTCGTTTTGTCTTTTCAGTGTTGCATCCATGTTTTGAAACGCCATTCCAAGTCCCCGAAAGCCATTTGCAGTTTGATTCTGACGGCAACTTTGAAGGATTTATTGTCAGGCGTTATGCCAACGAAGGCTTTTGGAATTCTGGCGGTACGGG
>JANMUC010000694.1:0-8231 GCA_031391225.1 Deinococcales bacterium | reverse complement strand
GTTTTCGCCACTTCTCGATTTATACCGTGGAGCGCCACGCGCGCTCGGTGGCCGAGACCGTCAAGGTTGGCCTGACCGAGAGCATGATCAACGGCACCATCGACAAGCGTCAGCAGTTCCTCGCGCGGCTGGTCGATGTTCCCGGGGTGCAGCAGGTGCGGGTGGCACGCGGCCCGGCGGTGATCAGCCAGTTCGGGCCGGGTCTGGCCGGTGAAGGTGCCGCCCAGGAAGACGTCAAGTCGGTATTGGCGACCGGCAAGGAAGTCTTCGAGCTGATCGACAAGAACGGCGACCTGATGTTTCACGCGGTGATTCCCTACATCGCCACCGACCAGGGGTTGCCCAAAATCGGGGGTGTACGCTTGGAAAATCATGCCCGAGTAATAGTCGAGCCGTCTGGCAATGCCAACATCGAACAAAATGCCTTTTCGCGGCAGTTGTTCGGCAACCGCCTGAAGTTCCTCGAGCGCCAATTTGGCGGCGTCGTTTAACGCATATTGTTTTGCCTCGAACAGCACGTCTTGGCTGCCGTACAAGTCAATCAACGCCATCACCGAATCTCGAGTTATACCACCAATCCCGTGTTTACTGAGTTCGGCTGAGAGTTCCGGCGCGTTTTTGCGGTGAACCAGGGTGCGTAACTTTTCGATGCCTTCAGCCTCGAGCTTGGTTTCGGAAAGCACCGCCCGCACAAATCCGGGATGCCCGAGTTCAACCGCCACGCTCGAGAATCCAACCGCTTCCAAACACTCGAGCGCCAAGGTCACGACCTCACTGTCGGCGAGTGGGGTGCTGACGCCTAAAAGTTCCGCGCCCACTTGGGTAAATTCGCGTTGCCGTCCCAATTCCGCATCTCGAGCGCGGGTCCAAAGCTGACCTGCATAGCGCAGGCGCAACGGAAACGGACCTTCAGGGAAATTCGCCCGCACCAAACTCGAGATGGCGGTGGTGTACTCGCCGCGAAGTGCCAGCACCGTGCCGTCACGATCTACCAATTTAAAGCTCTTGTCGGCTTGTGGGTGATTAGGGTCGTATACCTCGAGCGAGGGCGTCTGTACGGCTTCGTAGCCCCAAGCGCTCAACACGCCCTCGAGTTTAGAACGTAGGGTTTCGCGCCATTCCCATTCGGGCGGCAGGGTAAAACGCGTTCCATCTGGAATCAATCGCATTCAAATATCCTCTAAATATTCCGGCTGAATCTCACCCATCCTCGAGCCGCATCTTGCCCTTTGCGCTCAGCCCTCTGCGCTCAGCTCTCAGCCCTCTGATCTGTGCCAGCCCTTACTACTCCACCACCACAGGGATAATCACCGGATTGCGCCCCGTGGCTTTGCGCACAAAACGTCGCACCGCGAAATAAATGTCATCGCGGGCATTCTCGAGCGAGCGTTTTTCTCTTGATGCACGTTCTAAACTCGTCAGGGCGTCTTCTTTAATCGCATCAAACAGTTCGTTGTTGTGCGTCACAAAACCCCTCGAGCTGATTTCAATGTGCGGCGTCGGGTGCATCACGCCGATTACCACCAGCACGCCGTCACCCGCCATGCTGTGACGATCCTCGAGAATATCGTCGGTGACATCGCCAACGCCCAGTCCGTCCACGTAAACTGCGCCAGCCGTGACTTTACCGGCCAGCACAAAATCGTCTTGGCTGACACGCAAGACATCACCGTTTTTGGCAATGATGGTGCGTTTTGGTGGCACTGGAATGCTTTCGGCAAGACGTTTATGGTTGGTCTGCTGACGCGCCTCGCCGTGAAATGGCAAAAAGAATTTGGGTTTGGCAAGGTTCAGAATCATTTTTAGCTCTTCTTGCGAACCGTGACCAGAGGCGTGAACCTTGTAGGTTGGTGGGTAAAAGACGATCGCGCCCAGTTCGTACAAGCGGTTAATCACGGCGTTTACGGCTTCTTCATTGCCAGGAATCGGGCTGGATGAGAGGATAATCGTGTCACCAGGTTTAATGTGCAATTTCGCGTGATTGCCGAACGCCAACCTCGAAAGCACGCTCATCGGTTGCCCTTGACTGCCCGTGCAAATGAATAAGGCTTGCGAGTCTTGCAAGTCCACGAGTTCATCGGTGCTGATCAGCCTGTCTTTTAGCTCGAGGTAACCGAGTTCTTGAGCGAGTTGGGCGTATTTGAGCATGCTGCGCCCCTCCATGACCACGCGCCGTCCGTTTTTCTCACCGCTCGAGATGATGTTTTGCACACGGTGAATGTGGCTGGCGAAAGTGGTGACAAAAACACGCCCTTTGGCTTGCGAGATCAGCTTGTCAATTTCCACGGCAATGTCGGCTTCGGACGGGGTCAAACCGAGCCGTTCGGCATTGGTCGAATCCGAAATCAGCAACAGCACGCCGTCCGCCCCAGCTTGGGAAATTTTCTCGAGGTGGCTGGTTTTGCCGTCTGGCGGGTTTTGATCGAGTTTAAAATCGCCGGTGTGAATCACTTTCCCGATTGGGGTATGAATGATCAAGCCCGAATTGTCGGGAATGCTGTGGGTCATTAAAAACATGTCGATCGTGAAATGCTCGCCAATTTTAAAACGCGCATCGGTCGAAACCTCACGCATGTCCACGTCAGAACTTGGAATACCGAACTCCGAAAATTTCTCGCGCAGCAAACCCAAAGTCAGTTTTGCGCCGTAAAGCGGCACTTTGGGCAGGCGCGGCAGAATGTACGGCAACCCGCCAATGTGGTCTTCGTGACCGTGGGTGATGATAAAGGCTTTGATCAAATGCGCATTCTCGATTAAATAATCAATTTTGGGAATGATCAGGTCAATTCCAGGCTGGTTGGAATCTGGGAACGCCAAACCACCGTCCACAACAATAATCTCGTCTTCAAAGCGAAAGCACATCATGTTCTTGCCAATTTCGCCAAGTCCGCCCAACGGAATTACATCTAAATGTTGGCTCATGCGACCGTGCCGTTCTGCTTCAAAACTCGAGTGTGAAAAAATAGCTTCATAAATCTCCTTCAAATTGGCTGAGTTTTAAACTCAAAATCCGTGCTCGAGATTCCCCCTCGAACATTGGGGTTTAAGGCTTTCAAAGCGTTTAAGCTGGTACGGCGTGCGCATCAATTTGCTGCGACCGATGCCGTCGCGGTGTTGCCAGTCTACCAGACCCGTCAAGCCTGCCAAATCTGCCAAACGGCTGGGCGGGCTTGGCGCTAAAATGAGGCATGACAGAGACAACTGTGCACTCAATACTCGAGTTTAATGCCAATGAGATCGCTTCTATCTTGAACGATTGTTTTGAAGGCTATTTGATGCCCGTGCAGTTCACGGCGCAGGCGGTCAACTCGCGGTTTCGCGCCGAGCATCTGGATGCCGCCGCCAGTTTTGTTTACGCAAAAAACGCCAAACCGCAAGGCATTATTTTGGTGGCAAGGCGCGGCAAGACCAGTCGCATTGCCGCAATGGGCGTTGCAACCGAGGCTCGAGGGCAAGGATTGGGGCGTTTGATGCTGATTGAAGCACTGAATGCGGCTCGAGATCGAGGCGAGGGCAATGTTCGGCTCGAGGTGTTCGAACAAAATCCTCGAGCATTGCACTTGTACCAAGTACTGGGTTTTGAAATCACCCGGCGCTTGGTAGGCTACGGGCGACCCGCGACTGCGGGTCAAACTGAAAATTTAATCGAAATTGATGCGCTCGAGTTTTCACGGGTTGCCGCAATTGAAGCCGAACCCGACCTGCCTTGGCAACTGATGCCCGAAAACTTCGCTGGACAAACCGCGCACGCTTTTCAACTCGAGGACAAGGCATTTGCGTTGGTGACGGTGGCAAACTCCAGTTTTTTCTTGTGGGCGATCGTGGTGCGTCGTTCCTTCAGACGACAAGGGTACGGGCGGCGTTTGCTCAATGGTCTGACAAAGCGATTTGAAGGCAAAGAATGCCGTATCATTCAGGTGGTTCCTGAAAACCTCGCGCCAGGGTTTTTCTCGAGTTTGGGTTTTAAAGTGTTAGAATTGACGCAATTCGAGATGAAGCTTACGTTGCTTAAGCTCTAAATTCGGCAGTCAAATCGCTCGATCAAGGCTTACATCGTGGCATCGCCATCAGAAATGGTTACTCGAGGGTTGCAAGGGTTTTCGGTGCTAAATGTGAAAAAAGCTCGCACAAGCCTTTTAAGCAGTTGTAAGGTGCGTAGGGTATTCCGATCGGTGCCGACAAACAATTTGGGAGAATTGCTGTGTCAGAAAAAAAACCAAACAGCTCGAAGAACCTCTATAAACACGAACTTGATCGGCGCTTAAAAGAAGCGACCATGCTCAAACAAATCGTTTCGACGGCTGGCGCTCCGCTCGAGCCGGTCACGGTTTTGAACGTAATTTGTGCCGAATTGGTCGAGGTGGTCGGCGTCGAACATGCCGGTTTCGCCCGTTTGGACGACGACGGCATGGCGCTGACCGTGGTTTCAGAATTTGGTTTGCGCGGCGCGATCAACCTTGGGTTGCAAATTGGACTCGAGGGCAACGAGATCACCAAACAAGTGATCAGTACGCGCCAACCGATCGGTGTTTTTGACGCCCAGAACGACCCACGAATGGGAGCAGGGCGCGAAGCCACCCGCGCTTACGGCTTGTCGAGCTTGCTGATTGTTCCGATCATTGCGGGCGAACGGGTGGTCGGCACGCTCGGGCTGGACAGTTTTGAACCCAGAGAATTCAACCAAAATGAAATTGATTTGGTTGTATCGGCGTCCAGGGCGGCAGCCCCACTTTTAGAAAATGCGCAATTGTTCGAGCGCCTGCGGGTCGAATTGGTTGAACGCACCCGCACCGAAGACGAACTTCGGCGCTCGAGAGCACTCTATCAAGAATTGGTCAATTCTTTGGAGGGCATCGTCTGGGAGTCCGAATTCCGCGACGGAGATTTTATTTGTACGTTTGTCTCGCGGCAAGCCGAACGCGTGCTGGGGTATTCGGTCGAAGAGTTCCTGGGTCCAAGGCTCAGCAGCGTCTGGATGAAGGTTCATCATCCAGACGACTGGGATTACATCAGTGCGCGTTTACAACACGCCTCAATGTCGCTGGAGCCAGTCGAAGTCGAATCTCGAGCCATCGACGTTAACGGCAGAATGCACTGGTTTCAGGATCGGATCACCGCCACGCGCCTGCCGTACGGCGGCGTGCGGCTGCGCGGTTTGATCGTCGATGTAACCGAGCACAAACGCGCCGTCAGACTCGAGCGGGATCGAAATTTGGTGCTCGAGATGGTCGCCCGTGGCACGCAACTCGAGGACATCCTGAAAGTGATTTGTGAAATGCTGACTGCACAATTTTCTGGTGCGGCGTGCGCCATTCATCTTAACAAGGGCAATTCGGTGTATTTGGCTGCCAGCCATTTGTTCAACCGCGAGTTTAAATCGTTGTTGAACGACGCGGCGCAACTCAACAACCATCCTATTTTGGCGGCGGCGCAACACAATGAAAGTAGCGAAATAAATGACCTTCAAAACGAGTCTCGACTTTCGGAAGAGCTTAAAAAAGCTGTGCTTGACGCAAATTTCAAATCATCACTGACCATTCCGATCACCATCAAAAACCAGAGCGAAGGTGCTTTAAGCTTGTACTCGCCAACCTCGCTTGAGCATCACTCTCGGGCGGTTCATGCGGCGGCTGATTTGGCTGCCATCGCGGTCAATCGTCAAACCCTAATGGAACAACTCGAGTTTCAAGCCACCCATGACCCGTTAACCGAACTGCCGAATCGCTTGCTGTACCACGACCGTCTGGCAATCGCGATGGCTCGAGCCGACCGTGAAAAACACAAGGTCGGCGTGATGTACGTCGATTTGGACAAATTCAAGCAAATAAACGACTTGTTTTCCCATGCCACCGGCGACGAATTGCTGCGCAGCATTTCCAAGCAACTGATCCAAGCCGTGCGCTCGAGCGATTCGGTGGCGCGTTTGGGCGGCGACGAATTTGGCGTGATCGTCAGCAATTTGGCATCACGAGGCGATGCCGAACAAATTGCCGAAAAAATTGCCAAAGAGGTCAACACCAGCGTTCGGATTGGCAACAAAGCCCACAAAGTCACCGCCAGCATCGGCATTGCCATTTACCCTGACGATGGCACGGACGCCGATACCTTGTACCGCGTGGCTGACAGCGACATGTACCGAAACAAATCACTTAGTCTGGGAAAAAAATAATTTCAAACTGCAATTGATGCTGATTGGTTGGTTTTACGGCTCAAATCGATCTCGAGCACCTGATAACCGTAGACGTTAATGACTCGAGTCCCTTCGGGCGTCGTGTACTCGTGGACGCGACCCTCGTAATTGTGCACATGCCCGTGAACATTGAGCGCAGGCTTGTAATGGTTCAAAAAACGCCCAATCTCGAGACAGCCACGGTGCGCAAAATCTTTGCCCGCATGCGGACCTGGCGGCGGGGCATGGGTCAGAAAAATATCGAACGCCCGTCCACGTCGCAATTTCTCGAGCGCCAAAGCTGGGGCAAGTTTGGACAAGCCAATCCGAGCCTCGAGTCCAGTGTACTGCCCAGTGCCGCCCTCGCGGTATTTTGGTGCGCCGCCCCAACCGACAATGGTTAAACCCGCCGCGTGCACAATCCGACCGTGCGCGGCAATGCCCCCACCAGGAGGCACTTGGTTGCCCAAATAATCTTTGACGGTTTCCTCGCCGTGGTTGCCATGCACCCAAACAAACGGGCAGGTCACGCGGGTGGCAATAAATTCCATAAAATAACCTGGCAAATCGCCGGCTGCCAGCACCAAATCCAGCGGCTCGAGTCCGCTCGGGAAGGTGTCGCGGTAGATATATGGGTGCACCATATCGGCTACCACCAGGATTCGCTTGACAGGCATTGAATAAATCTTAACCCAAGTTTTAAGGAATTTTTCAAGACTCGAGTGACATTTCAGATCAAAGCTTGACGTGCTTGAGTAAATGAGCAAGTTAGGCTATAAAACGCGCTTCAAACGAACTCATTACCCTCAGCGAAAACGCACACGCTTTTGTCGAACTTCACCGTACTGTAGTTGTATGCGAATCTCGAGCTTAACAATATGGCTGAGCCTTGGACTGGGTTTTAGCGCGTGCAGCGGCACAACCCCTCCAATCAACAATGTGGCGCTGGTCAAATGGTCAGACGCGAGCAGTTGGGCTTCAGGCAAAGTACCTGCGGCTGGCGAAGCCGTCGAGATTCCGGCTGGCAAGAACGTTTTGTTGGATGTCAGCGCCATCAACTTAGGCGATGTGACCATCAACGGCTCGCTCAAATTTGCCGAACAAGACCTCGAGCTAAGTGCGACCAGCATTATGGTGCACGGTAAATTCGAGATTGGCAGCACCGACCTGCCATTTCAGCACAACGCCGTCATTACCCTGAACGGTTCGAACGAAACCTTAAACACCATGAACATGGGCACAAAATTGATCGGTGTGATGGGCGGACAGCTCGAGATGCACGGCGCTTCTCGAGGGATTCCGTGGACGAAATTGAGCGCCACGGCTGCCAAGGGCGCAACCACCATTGCCTTAAATGGCAATCCTGGTTGGCGCGTGGGTGACAAAATTGCGATTGCCTCCACCGATTTTGACCCTGCGCAAGCCGAAGAAAGCGTGATTACCGCTGTAAACGGCAACACGGTCACGCTCAGCAAAGCGCTGGCGTACATGCACTACGGAGAAACGCAAACCATCGCAGGCACAACTTTAGACGAACGAGCCGAAGTGGCGCTGCTCTCGAGAAATATTCGCGTGCAAGGCGATGATACCTCGAGCACGTCTGGTTTTGGCGGACACATCATGAACATGGGTAGCGGTGCCATGCACGTCGAAAATGTTGAACTCTTCCGCATGGGGCAAAAACAAAAAACGGGTCGTTACCCGATTCACTGGCACATGATGGGCAACAACGCCACAGGTTCTTACCTAAAAAACTCGAGCATCCACAACACCTTTAACCGCTGCGTCACGATTCACGGCAGCAACAATATTACGCTCGAGAACAACGCCGCGTTCGATGCGATTGGACACTGCTATTTTCTTGAGGACGGCGCGGAAACAGGTTTGGTGCTCGATCACAACCTCGGGTTTTTGACCAAGCGTCCCAAAGCGGGCGAGGAATTACTGCCAACCGACACCAACCCAAGCACCTACTGGATCACCAACCCCGCCAACACCTTTCGCAACAATGTCGCGGCTGGTTCGCAAGGTATTGGCTTTTGGATTGCGCTGCCAGAGCGCC
>JANMUC010000680.1:0-2757 GCA_031391225.1 Deinococcales bacterium | reverse complement strand
GATGATCGTGATTGCGGCACGAGGCAGTCTTTCCAAGTCTTCAAAAACAGAATTGCAAGCTCGAACCAACACTTTGTTGGTTCGTTATGGTGCTTACATAGCAATCTTCTTGATCTTTCCGTTGCTGTTATTCGCGCAGGGGTTTGCGCCGTTACAGCGCATTGGCACAGAAATCATTGCTGGACTTATTTTTCTTGCGGTCATCGCCCGCCAGATCGTTCTTACAATCAACCTCGAGCACAGCAACAATCAACTTCAAAAACTTTCCAGTGAACTCGAGGCGCGGGTTGCCGCCAGAACCGCAGACCTCGAGTTTCAAACCTTGCATGATGCGCTGACGGGTTTACCAAACAGGGTTTTTAATGAACGCCACTTAAACCGAATGCTCGAGTTACAGCGATCATCGAACTTGTGCGTGGCAGTCTTGTACATTGATTTGGATCACTTTAAGGACATCAACGACACGCTCGGGCACCCGATCGGCGACGAGGTCTTGCGGCAAGTGACTCAGCGCTTTCAAACTTGTCTTCCCGAAAATGGTTTCCTGTCACGTTTGGGCGGCGATGAATTCTCGTTGGTGCTTTCCAAACTCGAGCCTGCAACGGCAATTGCCCAAGCCCAACGTGCCGCCGAAGGGTTTATTCAAAGCCTCTCGAGCGCCTTACGGGTCGGTGATGCCGATTTTTTCTTGGGCGCAAGTGTCGGCATCAGCCTAGCCCCAAATGATGGTCTGGACGCCACCAGCCTGCAAAAACATGCCGACAGTGCCATGTACCGCGCCAAACGCGAAGGTGTCGGCTGGCGCTTGTATTCACCAGACATTGATGCCAATACCACCATGCGCCTCGAGACTGAACGCGCGTTGCGCCGCGCCCTGGAAACCGACCCTGGCAATTCGTTTCAGGTCTATTACCAACCAATTCTCGAGATTCAAACCGGTCAGATTGTGGCACTCGAGGCGTTGGTGCGTTGGAATGACGATCATGTGCTGCGAAGCCCAGATCAATTTATTCCAATCGCTGAAGAATGCGGTTTGATCGTGCCGCTCGGAACCTGGATTTTGCAGGAGGCGTGCAAACAACTGGTTATCTGGGAAGAATATGATTTGCGGGTCAGCGTCAACGTCAGCACCGCGCAATTTGAGCGCCCCAATTTTGTCAGCATCGTCCAGCAAACCCTTTCTAGCACCAAATTGCCACCCGAAAGACTGAGCCTCGAGCTACTGGAAAGTGTGCTGGTCAGTCGTTTTGAAGAAACCGCCTCTAAAATTGCCCAACTTCGAGCCACTGGAATCCGTTTGGCGCTAGACGATTTTGGCAGCGGTTACTCGAGTTTGTCGTACTTAAACCGGTTGACTTTTGATACCCTCAAACTGGATCGTTCATTTATTCAGGCTCTCGGGAGCGCACGCGACACCCGCGCTTTGGTGGCGGCGATTGTCTCGATTGCTGGCGAATTTGGCATGGACACGATTGCCGAAGGGGTCGAAACCAAAGCCCAACTCGAGACGCTTCACGCTTTGGGTTGCGACAAAGTACAAGGTTGGTTGTACGCCCCCGCGATGTCCGCGATTGAGCTTGAAACATTTTTAAAACGCGGCAGCCTTGAAGCTCGAGAATTCACATCCTGATGACACGGTGATTTCACATCTTAATAAGTCGCTTTCGTGTATAGTTCTGATATGACCTGTTAAGGTTACGTGATTTCAAAACTCGCCTCCCGCACCTTTCGTGCGCGAGGCTTTTTTCTTAAAATCACGTGGTAAACGGGTTTTATTGGGAGGCTTTTATGGCGAGACACTCCTTGTACGATTTACAAGACCTCATCTGGGCTGGACGTTACAGCATCAAACCTCATGCTGCAAGGCACGCCATCAGTGAAGGTTTCACCGAAGCCGATATTGTGGCGACTTTAGAGCGTGGACGAGAAATCGCAGTCTACCCAGAAGACTCGAGGATGCTGATTCTGGGTTATATTTGCGTCAGCACCATCAAAATCCCGTTGCATGTGGTGGTCGATTACAGCCTCTACCGCTGGCTCGATGTGGTCACGGCGTTTATTCCAGAAAACCCGTACCGCGTGATTTCGCGTGAACGCGTTGCGATTCTGGTGTCCAAAGACCGTGAAGACCCCAGGGAACAATTGATCGACCCATCAAAACGCGTCAAACACCACCGTGCCAGAAGTGCCAGGGCTTGGAAAGGACGACACGCTTAGAAGTTAAGCGGAGGGCAGAGAGTAAAGGGCAAACTCGAGCCTGTTGATTGACTGGCTCATCGCTTCCTGCAACTGCGGTAGACTGCTGCATGGATTTAGTTCATCGGCAACAAGAATTGCGTTTACGGTTGTTAAATGCTGCCTACAAAACCTTCGTTCACGCGCCAAGCGATTACATTGACGTGGCGGAACTGAACTTGGTTGCCCCACCAGATGTTGCTCGAGTGCCGCTCGATGCCGACGACGACGCAACGACCATGCCTGTGGATTTTACCATTGACCCGATCAACCCCACCGAAATTCGGGCAGCCGTGTATTACCTGGTCGAACGGCAACTCTTGACCATGCTGCCGCCAGAGTCGCTCGAGAAATCGTTGATTCCAGCCTCGAGTTTGCACATTCACATTACCGCCAACGGCGTTGACGCCTTTGAAGCTTTTGTCATGAGCAGCGAATCTCGAGCCAGCGAACGCCCCACTGTTCGCGGCAATCTTCTTTGATGGATTCCGTCCAGCCAAACTGGCGCAACGCGGCGATGTC
>JANMUC010000667.1:0-1069 GCA_031391225.1 Deinococcales bacterium | reverse complement strand
TTTTTCGCCGTAATAAAGCGGCGCGATTTCAAACTCGAGAATGTCGTACAGGCTTTGCGAATCCGCGTCGTCTTGGGCGCGGAGGCTGTCGTCGTCCTCACCAAATTCGCGTTCCGAACCGATGTTCCAACCGTTCGTGCCATCGCTTGCCTCGCGCCACCAACCGTCGAGAATACTAAAGTTGATGCAGCCGTTTAAGCTGGCTTTTTCCCCGCTCGTACCAGAAGCCTCGAGCGGGCGACGTGGGTTGTTGAGCCAAATATCGCTGCCTTGCACCAAATGACGGGCAACGTTCATGTCGTAATCCTCTAAAAACACGACTTTGCCAAGCAGGTCAAGGTCTTGAGAGAATTGCCAGAGTTGTTGAATAAATTCTTTGCCTGGGTTGTCGGCAGGATGGGCTTTGCCAGCAAAAATAAATTGCACGGGGCGGTCTGGGTTGTTGACGATGCGCTTTAGACGGTCAAGGTCGCGGAACAGCAATGTGGCGCGTTTGTAGGTGGCAAACCGACGGGCAAAACCGATGGTTAAGGCGTTTTCATGCAAGACCACCGAACTCGAGCCGACGTTGTTGCGTTCATTTTGGCGTTGCAACCGGCTGCGGGTAAAACGAATCAATTTCTTTTTGAGTTCCAATCTGGCGTCCCACAGGTCGGAATCTGGAATTTTATCGACCAACCAGCTTTGGGGTTGCTCGAGGGTGTCGTCCCAGTTTTTCTTGAAGTGCGCGTCGTACAGCTCACTAAGCTCGCCAGCCAAGAAGGTGCGGGTGTGAACGCCGTTGGTGACGTGGGTGATTGGCACTTCTTGGACTTCTGCGCCTTCCCACAAGAAATTCCACATGCCGCGCGAAACCTCGCCGTGAAGCTCGCTCACACCGTTGGCGTACCTCGAGCAGCGCAGTGCCAGCACGGTCATGCTGAAGCTTGGTCCCCAGGGTTGTTGGTGCATGGCAAGCGCCATCAGTTCGTCGCGGCTGATTTGCAGCGCCTCAAGCCAGTATTTGCCCAGTTTTTTGTCAATCATCTCGAGTGCAAATGCGTCGTTGCCAGCTGGGACCGGCGTGTGG
>JANMUC010000621.1:0-1399 GCA_031391225.1 Deinococcales bacterium | reverse complement strand
TTGCTTGCAAGAGTTTGTTCGATGGTGTTGAATAGTTTTCGGGCTTCTTGGATCATAGGACTGCTATTCAAAGCAGGATTGGGAAGCCCTTTTCAAGTTTGATTGTCCTGAACACTAAAAACTAAAACTGCAAGTTCTCAGAATACCAACTTCAGGGATCACGAGGTTTCCTTTACCGAATTGGCTTTTGGAATCGAAATTTCAAACCGTGTCCCAAATCCGACTTGACTCTGCACCCAAATATCACCCGAGAAATGACCTTTGACAATATCGTGCACAACCGATAAGCCAAGACCATCGCTGTTTTCGTCTGGCGTCGAAAACGCAGGTTCAAAAACACCTGCTAAAATCCCTTGATCCATGACAAGACCATTGTGCTCAACGCTTAAATGGACGGTTTTAAGGCTCGAGCTTAAGACAATACGTATCCAAGAACTGGTTGCTGATTGCACTGTGCAAGCTTGGATACCAGAAAACACCATTTCGTTTAAAATTTGCCCTAAACGCAAAGGGTCACCGTGAATCAGGACGGGTTCCTCTGGCAGACTCAGACTGAGCCTAACCTGATGCTCAAAAGCCTGATACTCGAGATGGACAAAACCGTCTTGCAGGGTTTGCCGGGCATCAAAGTCAACACTATCTTTGCTGGACATTCGGCTTTGTTCTCGCACACGTCTGATAAAACGACCAAGGCGTTCTAAACTGCTTTCAATTCTTTGGTGGGTTGCCTCGAGTTCGCTGGCAATTTCAAGGTGATCGTCTTTGGTCACATCGGGTGCAAGGATCGAATTTTTGTATTCACGCACCAATTCCCTGGCATGGGAAAGGTCATACAGACTGGCTGCCAAAGGTGTGTTGACCTCGTGTGCCACGTTTGCAGTAACCCGTCCTAGGCTGGCAAGTTTTTCACTTGCCACCAACTGGGCTTGGCTTTCCATAAGTTGAACGGTTTTGGCGTTTAGCTGTTCGGTGCGTTCCTGTACGCGTTGCTCGAGGTTGCTCGAGAGTATTCTTAAATCTTTATTCAACTGGGAATTGTCATGTAGTTCTATGGATTGCCGAAATAAGACGAGCACCAATACCAGACCCGAGCCAATCAGAATTCCAATCTCGTTAATGCCTTGATCGTTTTTACGAAAGACATTGACCAAGAAAACAACGATCACACAAATTTGAGTAATCATTGCTAAAGTTCTCCAAGTTGACCAGATTTTTGTTGCAGGGGTATTTGTCTTGGTGGAGTTTAAGACTGGATTGCGTTTTGTTTGAAGACTTGAGGCGGCAGCAACCCCAAAAAGCAGTGCACTAAGCGTCGGGAAAGCGTCTAAAGGCGTTCCTGTGATATAAGAATTGCTTGCTTGTTGAATGTTAAACAAAAGGTCATACAAGCCCATGCCAG
>JANMUC010000620.1:0-8072 GCA_031391225.1 Deinococcales bacterium | reverse complement strand
CACAATCCTGCGTTGAAGGTGGTGTATGAACGCCTTGTGGGGTCTGGGAAGGCGAAGAAGGTGGCTTTGGTGGCATGTATGCGCAAGTTATTGGGCGTGTTGAATGCGATGGTGCGGGAGGGGAAGCCTTGGGTGGATGTGACGAAACCACTTTTGATGGGGGCTTGACTTTTAACACGGCTGCTAACGGGCATGGTCGCTGTCTGTTGCGACTCCCTCTGGTCGCCAATGTTCGACGCTTCTTGATTCCAAGACGCACCTTCTTGCCCTTGAAGCAGCACCTAACGGGCTTGGGCGCTTCGGGCGCAATCGCTTCGCGTCAAACATTGTGCAAGGTGCTGTAAATCACACCGTCTCTCGAGAGTCATTTGAGGGGCGGTGTTTTCATGTTTGAAACCTTGACCAAAGCTCGAGATTTTTCAATATACCCGTGTAAAGGTGCGGCATAACACTCGAGTTTCATTCTAAGATTTGGTCATGAATCCCAGCTTCACCGAACTGCAAAACCTTCCCCTCGTCAGGCTCGAGTTGCTGGGCGCAGCTCGAATGTTGATCGGGACTGAATCCGTGAAACTCGAGCGGCGCACGGCGGCGGTGTTAACGTATTTGGCGCTCGAGGGCGAAGCCGTAAAGTACCAGTTGGCGGGTTGGTTGTGGGCGGATTCGCCAGAAACCACAGCTCGCAACAACATGCGGCAGTTGTTGCGTCGTTTGCGTCAAGCCTCGAGCCTGGATTTGATTGAGGGTGATGATCGGATTCGCTTGACCGAGCACCTGACCACCGATGCAGCCGAACTGCAAGCCCACGCCTTCGCGGGCGATCACGCAAAAGTGCTCGAGTTTGAAGGCAGTTTGCTTGAGGGTTTGGAGTTTGACGATTGCCCAGATTTTGAGGAATGGCTGTCCAGCACCCGAAGCGGTTTTGCCGAATTGCGCCGTGCCGCCGCCATGGGCGAATCCGAACGGCTCGAGATGCTGGGTGATTTGAACGGTGCGCTCAAGTTTGCGGATCAGCGTGCAAAACTCGAGCCTCTGTCCGAAGACGCACACCGTCAAATCATGCGACTGCATTATCTGAATGGCAATCGCAACGCGGCACTGGCGGCATTTGCCGAATGCGAACGAATTCTTGATCTCGAGCTGGGGGTCAAACCACTTCCCGAAACCCTGGCTTTACGTCTTGAAATCGAACGCGGTGCAAACCTGCCGCAAGCTATCACACCCGTCAGAAACGTGCCAATCTCTGTTTTGCGTCCGCCTGTGCTGGCGGGACGTGAACACGAATGGGCAAAACTCGAGGCAGCGTGGGATGCGGGGCAGTTTATTGCCATTACTGGCGAGGCTGGCACGGGTAAATCGCGCCTGATGATGGATTTTGTCACCTCAAAAGTGCCTCGAGAATCCGTCTTGCTGCTACAATCCCGCCCAGGCGACGCAAGCGTGCCGTACAGCTCTCACGCCCGAAATTGGCGGGTGATGCTCGAGCAATTCAAACCAAGCCTCGAACCGTGGGTGCGGCTCGAGTTGGCACGAATGCTGCCGGAACTTGGCGAATCACCAGGACCAATTCGCAACGACAACGAAAAACTACGGTTTTACCAAGCCAAACTCGAGTCCATGGCGGCTTGTGTGCGGGCTGGCTTGCGGGTGCTGGTCTCCGACGATGTGCAATTCACCGATCCTGCCAGCGCCGAAGCCTCGTTGTACTTGATGGGTTCTTTTCCAAGCACGGGACTTGTGCTCAGAGCCTTGTACGCAGCTCGGATTGCCGAACTCAGCCCGAGCATCGGCACGGTTTTGCAACAAGGTTTTGATGCGGGTTTCATCGCCCACGTGCCTCTCGAGCCGCTGGACCTAAACGGCATTGGCGCGTTGTTGCAAGGCTTGAACCTGCCAGGTGCGATAGATTTGATCGAACCCGTGCGGCGCTACACGGGTGGCAATCCGTTGTTTGTGCTGGAAACCGTGCGACACCTTTTTGAAACTGGACAACTCGAGCGCGGCTGGGTTGGTCGTTTACCACCTCCGGGCAAAGTCGCGGCGTTGGTGCAACGTCGTTTGGATCGGCTTTCCAAGCCCGCCCAAGGTTTGGCGCAGGCGGCGGCAATATTAAAACAAAATTTCAGTTTGGACTTGACCACCAAAATGACGGGCATCCCATCGTTTGAAGCGCTTGAAGCCTGGGCAGAGTTGGAAACCGCTCAAGTCATGACTGGCGAACACTTCAGTCACGATCTGATTTTTGAAAGCATCGCGGCAGGCATGCCAGAATCCACGCGACGCTTTCTGAACCGTCGGGCTGCCGAAGTGCTGGAAGCTCATCATGGCGACCCAGCCCGTATTGCTGGGCATTTGATTGAAGGTGGCGAAACGGCTCGAGCCGCACCGTGGTTGCAGCGTGCCGCTCAGGTCGCCAAAGAAGCCTACCGATTTACTGAAGCCGCCGAATTTTTTGGCGCTGCCGCTCGAGAATTTGAAGCTAGCGCTGAACGCAGCGCCGCGTTTCAGGCGTTGTACGAGCGTTCAAAACTGCTGCCAACCCTTGAAGGAAACCATGCCGATGAAACCGAACGACTTCTGGGTTTGGCAACCACACCGCTCGAGACGGCAATGGCTTGGCATTCTCGAGCGCTGACTTTGGAAGCCAGAGCCGAATATCTGACTGAGGAAAAAGCAGCTCGAAATGGACTCGAATACCTCGAGCCAGATCAACACCCACTGACGGAATTGGGCTTGCACGAAACGTTGGGGACAGCGCTCTGGTATCAAGGACATTACCTGCCTTCGCTCGAGTCGTTTGAACGAACCATTGTCTTGGCACAACGCCTTGGTGATGCGGCTCAACTCGCAGGAGCGCTCAACAACGCTGGCACGGTCTTGGGTGATCTCAACCGGTTCGAGGAGGCAACCCAAGTGCTGCAACGCGCCAAACCTGTTGCCTTTAAGCTCGAAGATCGAATGCGTCGCGCCGAAATCCTTGTAAACCTCGCCAAAGTTGAAGCCCTGATGGGTCAAACCCGAGATGCCATCACCACGCTGCTAGAGGCTCGAGCCGCCATTGAAAACATGGACGGTGTTATCGCAACCCGACTTGCCATTGCACAAGCGCTTGGCACGAGTTACCGTTTCCTGGCTGATTACAACCGATCACTCGAGGAAATTGAAACTGGATTGATGCTAGCAAAAGGCACACCACCTTCACCATTCTGGGAGGAGGTCCTGACCAAAGACCACGCCTTGACCCTCGTGCAACTTGGGGCGCTCGAGGAAGCCGAAATTGCCCTGGCAGGGTTTCTCGAGCGCGAAAATGCCCAATCAATCCAGCGTGGTTTGGCACTGATGGCACTGGCAAGACTCCGCGCCGCTCAAGGACGCACCCACGCGCACCTGTTTGCCCAAGCCGAAAAGCTGCTCGATCCAAGCCAGGTCGATCAAGCCTTGACGACGGGTTTTCTGATTGCCCGCAGTCCGAGTTTGCCAGCGCTCGAAGCCCTTCAGGACGGTATCAAAGCCGAAAAACTTGCGATCCAAACCAAACGCATTCCGCAACAACTCGCGGCACTGACCCGTCAAGCCCAAGCCTTGTTGCGCCTCGAGCGTCCAAGTGAATCCCTGGAAAAACTTGAAACCATGTGTACACTGCACACTCAAAGCGACATCGCAACCCTCGAGCGAAGCGAAATCTTGTTCACCCACTTTCAAGTGCTCAAAGCCCTGAACGACCCTCGAGCTTCGGACATGCTGCAACAAGCCCTCGATTGGGTGATGACCACCGCCAGGGATTTTGTGCCAGAACGGTACAAACACGGCTTTCTCGAGGTTCACAACACGCACCGAGCCATTCTGGTGGCGGCTCGAGCCTAATTTTTTGCTGCCGTCACAGCCTGGTCACAGCCTCAGTTTTAATCTCTATCCGAATCGTTTAAACACTTCGATTCGGAGGTTTTATTTATGATGCAAACAATTCTATCAAAGCGTTTTTCCGCCCTTCAATCCCGAATATTTGGTCAGGTGCTCGAGCCGTCCGATGCCGAATTTAACAAGACCATTCAGGGTTGGAGCCTCGGTCATCGCCATCATCCTGCGGTCATGGTGATTGCCAAAGACACCGTCGATGTCATCGAGGCAGTTCGGTTTGCCAAAATCAATAATTTAAAACTGGCGGTACAAGCCACAGGTCACGGTTTTGTTCGTGACGCCAAAGATGGTTTGCTGCTGAACGTCTCGAGGTTAAATGCCGTCAGTATTGATCCAACAAGCCAAACCGCCACGTTTCAACCTGGCGCGACTTGGGCACAGGTGCTCGAGGCGGCACACCAGCACGGTTTGGTCGGCTTGGTCGGTGACACACCGAGCGTTGGTGCGACTGGCTTTGTGCTGGGCGGCGGTACGGGCTGGTTTTCGCGCCTGTACGGCATGGGGGTTGACAGTTTACTCGAGGTTGAGATCGTCACCAGCGACGGCAAACTGCGGACGGTCAATGCCGAACTTGAGCCAGAATTGTTCTGGGCGCTGCGCGGCGGCGCTGGCGGTTTTGGTGTCGTGACCAGCATGACCTTGCAGTTGTATCAGCACAAGACCGTCACTACAGGACAGGTCATCTTCCCGCTCAGTCACGCCAAAATTGCGATTCAGGCGTACCGTGACTGGATCAAAACCGTCCCGAACGAAATCACTTCAAGAATCATGTTGTTGCGTGGACCCGATGCGCCGTTCATGCCGCCCTTCGTGCGTGGACGCGTGGGACTGATGCTGCAATTTGTTTGTGCAGGTCCCAGGCTCGAGGCACAATCTGCCATTGCGCCCCTGTTATCCATACCAAATTCGTTGGTCCAACTGGTCGATGAAGTCTCCCCTACCGAACTGGGCGTGGTGTTCGGTGCGCCGCCCGCACCCAGCGAATCGGTCGGGCGCGGCGACCTGATGGACGACCTCAGCGATGCCGCCATCGACGCCTTGCTACGGATCGTTTCACTTGAATCATCACCGTTTTATTTCCTCGAGGTTCGGCATTTGGGCGGGGCAATCGCTAAGGTTTCAGATGATGCCACTGCCTTCGCGCACCGAAACGCCAAATTTTTGATTAACTTCCGTGTTTTGATCTCCAACCCCAGCGAACGACCCGCCGCCCAAGAGTACACGCAAGTCGTGACGCAAAAGCTCCAAGCCTTTGTGACTGGCAGCATCCTGCCCAATTTCGTGGTCGGTGACGAGGGCACGGCTCGAGATCAGGCGGCTTACCCAGGTTTAAAGAATATGCGACTCTCGATGCTCAAAGCCCGTTTTGACCGTCACAACACCTTTGCCTATGCCCGCACCCCAGGTTCGCGCTCGAGCTAATGCCGCAACAGGAGGGCATCTGATGTTGCACACGTCTGAATACAATCTGAGCAAACTCTCGGTTTTGCAACGTCAACGTCAAGCGCTGCTTCTCAGCCTGATTCGTCGGGCGGCGCGTGAAATCGTAAAAGACGAGAACGGACTTTGCTTGCAATTTCCAAAACGTCAAAGCACTTGGATGATCCTGGCAGAATTCATCAATTTAGAGCGTTTGTGCGACCCAACATTGACCTACCGTTTGGAACTCGAGCTTTCAAATGAGCAGGTGTATTTGAAAGTCACTGGCGAACCCGAGGCACTCGAGGCTTTACAACACCGTTGGTTGAGCGGCTAAATCGCCAAGCACTATTTCTTTCAAAGCGACTCGAAGGAAAGTGATGGGTTTTGAAACCCAGATTATTGTGCCAAACTCAAAACCATAACAACCGTTGTGGTTTTTCCTGTTTTTCCCCGCTCGAGCCTGCTAATCTAAGGTTGATCTGCAATTCAAGCCCGGATTTACACCATGACAGGAACTTTACCCATGCCAAGTCTCGAGTTTGGAGCGCTGCAAAAAGCGCTCGAACGTGCTTTGCGTGACCGCAGCATGACTTGGGAAAAGTTTGAGGTTGGGGCGCAACTCGCCAGACTCGAGGTCAGCGCTCAACTTGAAGGGTTTTTGGAGGTGTTTGTGGCTGCGCATCCGCGCCTTCGTGGCGGTTTGGAGCGTTTTGAAGCCACCCGAGCCTGGGTTTCGCATCTGATTTTGGCATTGCTTCTTGCCTGGCACGCCCAGAACGATACGATGGCTCGAGCCGATTGGGAGGCACGTCCGTTTTCGGTGCGTGAATCCAGCCATTCAGAACGTATTTTAACCACAGCTCAAGTCACGAACTTTTGGGGTTCGGGTTTGAACTCGAGGTGGCTGGGCTTGCGTTCGTGCGTGGTTTGGGCGCGATTCTTGAGTTGAAAGCGGCGGCTGGCTATACTGGTTTTCAACTCAATTCCCGCTTTTAGTGCTTCATGTCAGGAGATGTCATGATTTGTATCATGTCGCAGCAAAAAACAGTGTTTCAAACGTTGTTCTCAAATTGGGGCAATCAAGAAAATGTTCAACCCAAGGGAGCAACACGATGACGCAAGCCCAAACCAACCAAGCCCAAACCAACCAAGCTCAAAGCCCTGAATTGCCACGCATCATCCAAGGGGGCATGGGCGCTGCCGTCTCCAACTGGAAATTGGCTCAAGCCGTCTCGAGCACCGGACAGCTCGGCGTGATTTCTGGCACAGCGCTGGACACGATCATCGTGCGGCGCTTGCAGGACGGCGATCTCGACGGCAGCACCCGGCGGGCGCTCGAGCATTTCCCATACCCAGATTTGGCAGAGTATGCGCTCGAAACGTATTACAAACCGGGCGGTCGGGCTGCAAACGAACCGTACAAGCGTTTACCGTTGCAGGTTGGTTTGGGCAATAAAAACGCCAGGGTCATGATGGTGGTCGGTGGTTTTGTCGAAGTTTTCTTGGCGAAAGAGGGTCACAACGCCCCTGTCGGCATGAACTTGCTGACCAAAATTCAAACGCATACCCTGGGTACACTCTACGGTGCAATGCTGGCAGGGGTCGATTACGTTCTGATGGGTGCGGGCATTCCCAGAGATATTCCTGGTGTGCTGGATAAATTCGCCTTGGGCGAAAGCGCATCACTCAAATTGGACGTGACGGGCGCAACCGAGACTTTTTCCATGAGTCTCGAGCCTGCGGAATTTGGCACGCCAATGCCGCTGAAACGCCCAAAATTCTTGCCGATCATCGCCTCGAATTTGTTGGCGACCATGCTCAGCCGCAAATCGAACGGTTCGATTGAAGGTTTTATCGTCGAAGGTCCGACCGCTGGCGGTCACAACGCCCCGCCGCGCGGTCAAACCACGTTTGACGAACGCGGTCAACCGATTTACGGCGAACGCGACGTGGTTGATCTGGCGGCACTGAAAACTTTGGGTTTACCCTTCTGGTTGGCGGGTGGCACTGGAACACCCGATGCTTTGCAACATGCACTCGAGAATGGTGCGGCGGGTGTTCAGGTCGGAACTCTTTTTGCCTACAGCCGTGAATCTGGTTTGACCCCAGAGATTAAAGAAATTGCCTTAACTGGTGTGCAAAACGGCAGCGTCGGGATTTTTACCGACCCTCTGGCTTCACCGACAGGCTTTCCGTTCAAAGTTGTCGAAATCCCTGGAACACTTTCCGACGAAAGCGTTTATCAAGCGCGTAAACGCGTGTGTGATTTGGCGTATTTGCGTGAAATGTACCAAACCGATCAGGGCAAACTTGGGTTTCGTTGCGCCTCTGAACCCCATGAGGCATTCCTGGCAAAAGGTGGCAAGCTCGAGGACACCAAAGGACGCAAGTGCCTGTGCAATTCTTTGATGTCGGATGTTGGCATGGCGCAAGTGCAACGCAACGGCGATGTCGAACAGGCGCTGGTGACCAGTGGCGACGATCTTCTCAAACTGGGTCGGTTTATCGATCGTTACTCGAGCGATTACACAGCAAGTCAGGTGATTTCGTACTTGCTGGCAGAGGTTTGATTTTTGAAAGATTTAGAATAGCTGAGAACTTGCAGTTTTAGTTTTTAGTGTTCAGGACAATCAAACTTGAAAAGGGCTTCCCAATCCTGCTTTGAATAGCAGTCCTATGATCCAAGAAGCCCGAAAACTATTCAACACCATCGAACAAACTCTTGCAAGCAA
>JANMUC010000581.1:0-7340 GCA_031391225.1 Deinococcales bacterium | reverse complement strand
GGACTTGAGTTTCTGACTCAGGTGTATCTCGAGTAAGAACACAACGGCGAATCAATTACGAGGCAGCGAACGCAGCCCAGGTGAGTTCAGACGATCCCAAAACTGGATTGGTGGCACACGACCAGGCAATGCGGTCTACGTTCCACCACCGTTTGAGCACCTCGAGCAATTGATGGCAGACCTCGAGCGTTTCTGGCACGACCAGCCTGTACAAACCCAGACTTTGGTGAAAGCTGCTTTAAGCCACGTGCAATTTGAAACGATTCACCCGTTCCTTGACGGCAACGGGCGTTTGGGTAGATTGCTGATAACGCTTTTGTTGTGCAACGACCAAGTGTTGCAAGAACCGATTCTGTACCTCAGTTTGTACTTCAAAACACACCGTCAAACTTATTACGACTTGTTACAACGGGTCAGGCTCGAGGGGGCTTGGGAAATCTGGCTCGAGTTCTTCCTGACGGGTGTGCTCGAGACGGCAACGCAGGCGGTCAAAACTTCAAAAGCGATTCTTGGTTTGCTCGAGGCGGATCGTTTGAAACTTGAAACCAACAATCAAGTTTCAGTAACAGTGCTCAAAACCCATCAATACTTCAAACAAAAACTCTACGCGAACGCTTCACAACTTACCGAGCATCTTGGCATGACGGCAAAAACAGCTTTAGCAAGTCTCGAGAAACTGCAAAGTTTAGGCATTGTTCGAGAAATCACGGGCAAACAACGAGACCGAATTTGGGCGTATCAAGCCTACCTTGACGTGCTCGAGGAAGGTTTAACCTCGAGATCAGCAACATTTGAACCTTGAAGCACGATCCTCCACTTTTTCTCGAGGTTCTCTTTCCCTTGCCCAACCCCCAGCATCCTGATATAGTCTCAATTCGCGCCACTTTCCGTGGCGGATTTTTGCTGGACTTTAAGGAGGTGAATTATGGTGAATTACGATTTGAACGTTATTCTCAACCCAAGCCTCGACGCTGCGCAGTTGGCAGTCGAAAAGGAATACATCGAGAATGCAATTAAGAACGCTGGCGGTACTATCGTCACACTCGACGAGTGGGGCAACCGTCGCATGGCGTATCACATCAAGAAAGACCGTGAAGGGTACTACTTGATTTACAAACTCGAGATGGCAGCCGATCAAACGAACGCGATTCAAACGAGCTTGCGCTTGCGCGATCACGTGCGTCGTTTGTTGGTGGTGCGTCAACGCCCCGAGTGGAAAACAAAGAAGGAGAAGTAAACAGCCTTTTTTGAGTATTCTCGAGAGAGTAACCGCAGGGCATAAAGTATTGTTGGTTTTGAAGAGCTACAAGAATCCAATGGCGCTCTCGAGCGCAAGGAGTGAGTTATGGCGAGAGGCTTAAATCATGTTTACCTGCTGGGGGCGCTCGCGCGTGACCCAGAACTTCGTTACACCCCGAGCGGTATGGCGGTACTCGATCTGGTCGTGGCTGGCGATGACAACATTGTCGGAAATGACGGGAAACCTCGAGTGTTGCCGTGGTATCACCGCACGAGTTTGCTGGGCAAGCAAGCAGAGGGCGTTGCCGATCAACTCAAAGCAGGCGATCCTGTGATGGTTGAGGGGGCGCTCGAGTTTCGCACCTGGGAAACCCCTGAAGGGGCTAAACGTTCGCAAGTCAGCGTGAAAGCACTTCGTGTCGAGGCGGCACTTCCTGGCAATCGCACGGAAGTCACCACCAGAGATTCGCAAGGTGGTTACAGACTGACGAACGCGTTAAACGAAGTGGTGTTGATTGGCAACCTCACCCGTGACGCAGAATTACGTTACACCCCAGCCGGTGATGCCGTCACCACCGCCTCGGTTGCCGTGAACGAATCTTGGAAAGACAAGACCGGAAACTGGCAAGAAAAAACCCATTACATCGAAGTGAACCTTTGGCGCGAGTTAGCGGAAACCGCAGGCACGCTCAAAAAAGGCGATCCGATCATGGTCATGGGCAGGCTCGTCAACGAGTCCTGGACGGACAAAGAGGGCAATAAACGCAACTCGACAAGGGTTGAAGGACGTAGAGTCGAAGCCCTTTCTCGCGGTCCCGGCAGCACTGGCAGCGCTGGGATCACCTCTGGATCGAACCGTCAAGCCTTCGGTGACGTTCCAGGGCGCTCGAGTGTCGCAGCAGCACCTGCTCGCAACGCTAGCGCAGGGTCCCGTGCGGGATTGGACATTGACGCAGGCTTACAAGATTTCCCGCCAGAAGAAGATTTACCGTTTTAAGCCCAGGGCATAGAGCAGAGGGCAGAGGGCTAGACCCAATCACTTTCATACTCGAGGCTCATCGCTGAACGGAAACACAAATTTTCACCCCATTTTTGAATTACTGGAGACACAACTTATGGCACGAGAAGAACGCAAAACCACGGGCAACAGCCGTGACCGTGACCGCGATGGTGACAAAAAACCACGCGGCGGCGGCAAAGGTCCTAAACGTCCACGCAAGCCGAAAGTAGACCCGTTCAAGACGGGCGAACTCGAGGTAACTGATTACCACGACGCGAAAATGTTGCGCCGTTTTATTTCTGATACCGGTAAGATTCTGCCGCGCCGCCGTACTGGCGTCAACGCCAAGAATCAACGTCGTCTCGCTTTGACCATCAAACGCGCACGCCAAATTGGTCTGTTGCCGTTCATGGAGAAGTTGGTGCGCCGATGAAAGTCATTCTGCTCGAGCCAGTCGCTAAACTTGGCACGACGGGTAACATCGTCGAAGTCAAAGCCGGTTACGCCCGCAACTTCCTGATGCCGCGCGGCATGGCAGCCACCGCCACCGCCAGCAACCTCAAAAACCTTGAGGCGCAAATTCGCAGCAAAGTCAAAAAGCTCGAGGCTCAAAAGACCGATGCCGAAAAACTCGCGGGGCAATTCGCCGAGTTGGTTGTCGAACTGAAAGCCAAAGCTGGCGAGGGTAAAATTTACGGCGCGATCACCAATCAAATGGTGGCTGACGCTGTGGAACAACAAACGGGTCTTGCCATTGACCGTCGTAAGATTGACATGGGCAAAGCCATCAAAGATTTGGGCGAGTACGAAGTGGTGTACAAACCACATCCTGAAGTGCCAATTCCTTTGAAATTAAACATTACCGCGCTGTAAATCTCGAGTTTTAAAATTTCGTTGGGGATGGTTTTATACTGTTCCCAACGTTTTTATTTCTAAACAGGAGAAGCAATTGCGCGGTCTACCCTCATCCCCGACCCTTCTCCCAACATCAGGAGAAGGGAGTTTTCGTTTTTTACACGTGTGGCTCAAGGATTTTATCCTTCTCCCGCTTGCGGGAGAAGGTGGCAGCGAAGCTGGCGGATGAGGGTGGCGAATGGCTTGCCCAGACAAAAATACATGCTTAATAGTTTGAATGTTCGAGTCGAAATTGATGGTTTTAAACTGTCCCAAACGTTTTATTACAATTTTTAACCCTAAATTTCAGACTCCATTATCGCGGTTTATATTTCAAAATGTAAAATATGATAAAATTCTAGTCATGCCAACTCATGAATTAAGCATTGTCGAATTGGAAGCTCAAGCAAGTCAAGAAATTGTTAAAGCATTTCCCACACTGGATGACTTTAGAAAGAAAATTACTCAACTAGGTGAGCTAATCCTTGAAAGTCAACCTCCAATTTCAAATGATAAAATAGAAGAATCAGACCTTGTTTGTAGAAATTTATTTTATCGTTTAATGACAGACATATTTGCAATTTCCAGACTTGCATTTACTGGATATAGCTTGCAAGCGGCGACACTTGCATCCTCCAGTTTTGAATCCGCTTTTGTGATTATGTATGTAGGTGCTAATAATGCTAATGCAAAAAAATGGAGTGAGAATCCAAGCTTGACTCATTCACCTCTAAAAATCAAAGAATATATAAGAGAAGTTATGGAGTGTGAAGGTTTAGTTGAACAGAAGTTAATAGATGAAACTAATAAATTTTATAAAATTTATCAACAAATGTGTGGAGCCAAACACGCCAATGTTCATATTCAAGGACATTTTCAACAGCGAACTATAGAAGATGAAACTCGTTTAGAATACGGTGCAGATTCAGAGCCACGTAGTATTTGGCTTTCCGCTTGGACTCTTACTAATTTTTTCATTTTATTTTTATTGTCATCAAGGGCATTTACGGCATCTCACGTTATTCAACCTAAACAAAGTGAATTATTAACAAATATTAATGATTTACTAACTCAATCTCAACAACTAACCACTGATGTTAATAATTATGCAACTCAGAAATCAATTGAAAATAACTTCCCGTTTGTTCTTGAGACTTAATATCTTTAAAACATGCAAAAATTCTAGTTGCCTTTACATAAAATATAGAGCGAGTTTATATCTATTCATCCACCTATTGCAACCATTGTGCGTTCCCGAATCTTGGGCAAAATATCCCCCATGCGCTCTTTTCGGTGCGCCGCCTCGAGCAGCACGTCAATAATCCCCTCAATCGGGTTTTGGGAATCGAACGCCGCGCCAGCGTCAAGTTCACGGTCTGTCAGCAGACAAGCCCGAACTTTACGGTCTGCGGTTAAACGCATTCTCGAGCACGCGCCGCAGAATGGTTCTGAGATTGGGTTGATAAAGCCAATGCTGCCTTGCGACCCCGTAATTTTGAAAACTCGAGCGGGACTGCTGGGGTCGGTGGGGACAACCTCGAGCGTGCCAAATTCTTGTTCAATCATGGCTTTGGCTTCCGAACCTGGCAGGAAAGCATTTTTGTAGACATCAAGTTGCGAGTTATTCAAGTGCATGTACTCAATAAACCGCACGTGCAAGGGTTTCTCGAGCGAGAGCCTTGCCATGTTAATAATCTCGAGATCGTTGATGCCACGAATGCTGACGGCGTTGATTTTGACAGGATGCAGGTTTAACTCGAGCGCCAGGTCTATCGCGTCGAGTACAACTTTTACGTCTCCTCCACCGGTGGCTTTGGCGAACACGGCTTGGTCTACCGCATCTAAAGAAATGTTAACGCGGTTTAAGCCAGCCTCGAGCAATTCTTTGTGACGGCGACGAAACAATGTGCCGTTGGTGGTGATCGCAATGTCTTTGATGCCTGGGGTGACGGAGGCATTCGCCATCATTTCGGGCAGTTCTTTGCGCAGCAGTGGTTCGCCGCCAGTAAACCGTGCGGCATCCAAACCGACCAGCGCGGAGGCGCGAACAAAATTGTCCACGTCGCGCACACTGAGCACGCCAACGGGTTCTGGGTGCGTGTGACCGAGCGGGTCGCAGTAGGTGCAGTGATAGTTGCAACGCGGTGTGACCGAAATCCGCAAGTCACGAATGATGCGCCCAAAACGGTCTATCAGGGCGGTAGGACGGTCAATCGTGGGCGAGACAAGATTCATGAATACGGCATTCTACGCGATTAAACCAAGGATGCGCGTCGTGCGGGTGACATTTCAAACATTCAGTGCTGGCTCGAGTTTTGCAGCCAGTATTGGTTCGGGTTGCTCGAGTTTGGCTTGCACGTCTGGGTATTTGATGATGTTGAACCTCGAGTCGCGTTGGGCAGGGGTAAAGCCAGCGTCGCTGATGTGGCGGATAATCTCGCGTTCGGTCACGCGCACACGGTCATGACCGCTGGCTTGACTGACCACGTTTTCTTCCATCATGGTGCTGCCAAAATCGTTCGCGCCGTAAAATAAACCGACTTGCCCGACTTTAAAGCCGAGGGTGGGCCACGAGACTTGAATGTTGGTGATGTTATCGAGCGCGAGTCTGGCAACTGCCAGATTACGCAGGTATTCGTGGGCGGTTGCACCTGGGGCTTTGCCTTGCAGGCGGGTGTGTTCGGTTTGGAGCGTCCAGATTGCCATTCCCGCAAAGCCATTGCCATTGTGCACGGCGATTGCGCGGTCTTGTTGATCCCGAATTTTAATCATGTGACGGGCGCGTTGCGTTAGGGTTTCACCGAAGCCAATCACCATCGTCGAAATGGTGTACAAGCCCAGACCTTGGGCAACATCAAGGATTCTGAACCAATCCGCGCTCGGAATACGGGCTGGGGCAGCCTCGAGCCGCACTTCATCCTCGAGAATTTCTCCACCAGCACCAGGCAGACCATCCAAGCCAGATTCTTTCATGCGGGTGATAATCTCGAGCGCGTCAAGTCCCGTGATTTTCTCGAGTCCCAGAATTTCTTCGGGACTAAAAGCATCAATTTTGATGGTCGGATGGTGTTTTTTCAGAAACTCGAGCATCTCGAGATACCATTCAAACGGCAGGGCTGGGTTGACGCCGCCTTGCAAAAGAATCCGCGTGCCACCGATCTCCTCGAGTTCGGTCACTTTTTGCGAGATTTGCTCGAAACTGAGGGTGTAGGCATCGTTCTGGCGCGGCGTGCGGTAGAAAGCACAAAAGTTACAACCAACATTGCAAATATTGGTGTAATTGATGTTGCGGTCTATCAGGTATGTGACAACATCGGGGCGCGATTTAGAAAGGCGCATTTGGTGTGCGGCACTTGCCAGATCGGGCAGTGGCAGGTGGTACAACGCGACGATTTCTTCGAGGTTAAGCCTCGAGCCTGATAATGCCTTGTCAAGCAAATCCATAGCAGAATGTTACGCCTGTAAACGGCTTAAGAACAGGTACACAACACCCGATCTGCACTTTTGATTGCTGAGTTCGGTTAAGATTGAGGCTCGAGAGGTAAAATATGAAAAATATTGGACTTGCAGTTCTTGTATTGTTGTCGAGCATTGCCTTGGCACAAACCCAGAAAAAAGTGATTGCGGCAGGTTACGCCTGTCAAACCAAAAGCTTGTTTAAAACCATGTACGCCATCAAAGACAGCAAGGCTCGAGATAAGAAACTTGCACCAAACATCAAAAATGGTCAGTGTCTGAACCTCAAAAAAGGTGATGCTGTCGAACAAACGGGAACAAGTTTTGTTGATGATCTGGTGAAAATCAAATACCCGAACAAATTAACTGGGTATTGGACTGCCAGCGAATTTCTGAATTGATTTACACTTGCGGGTTGAACATGGCTGGCAAGTCAATTTCTTTAATCACCGTGCGCTTTGAAGTCTCGAGTACGGCTCGAGTGAGGCGCACGATGTCATTGGATGGAATCATACCAAGTTGCGGGGAACAGTCATGCCCTATCGACTGTTCCCCTGACCAACGGGAGTGGCAAAAACACGGCGTAAACGGGGTGAACGAAGTTATAGAGCGAAGCGACCATGCCCGCAGCGACCCAGCCCGTCAGGTGCATTTTTAGGGTCAAGACAGGTGCGTTTTATGGTCAAGAAGCGACCATGCCCGAAGCGCCGCAAGCCCGTCAGGTGCTATCTTTAAGCGGCAAGACAGGTGC
>JANMUC010000423.1:0-2815 GCA_031391225.1 Deinococcales bacterium | reverse complement strand
TCACCCACGGTCCTTTAACCAGCAATCGTCCTCGAGCCTCGCCGTCGTGAGGTAATGGGTTGCCGTCGCCGTCAACAATTTCGAGGTCAACCAGTGGCGCTTGGCGTCCTGAAAGGGTCATTTGATCCCAACGGGCTTCGTCGTCCAATTCCATGTGATGTGCTAATAGAACGTTTGCCGTGCCGAGAGGCGTGGTTTCGGTCATGCCCCAAGCGGGAATGATCTTAAGCTTGTGCCGCACCTCAAAATCCACCAGCATTTTGCGCGGGGTCGAACTTCCGCCGACGATCATGGCTTTGAGTTTCTCGAGTTTGTACGGTGTGCCAGAGGCTTTGGCTTTGTCCAGCTCGTCCAGCAAACCAATCCAGATGGTTGGCACGCCAGCCGTCATGGTGACGTTTTCTTTCTCGAGCGTGTGGGCAATGATCTTCGGATCGGTGAACATGCCTGTGTAAACCTGTTTTGCGCCAACCCAGGTGCAGGTGTACGGATATCCCCAGGCATTGACGTGAAACATTGGAACGACTGGCAGCACGGTGTCGCTGCTCGAGACGCCCAACAAATCCGCACCCAAGCTGGCAAGGCTGTGCAAGACAATGCCTCGGTGCGAATAGAGCACGCCTTTGGGGTTGCCCGTCGTGCCAGAGGTGTAGCACATGCCCGAGGCTTGCCGCTCGTCAATTTCGGGGTAGGTAAAGGTGACGGGTTGATCGCGGATAAAATCTTCGTAATCAAGAATGCCAACGGGAACGCCGCCAGGAACTTGACCCATGACAATCACTTTTTTGATACTCGGACAGTGCTGCAAAATCATTGGCAATTGTGCCGCAAAGACATTGTCAATAAACAAAACTTTGTCCTGGGCATGGTTGATGATGTACCCAATTTGCTCTGGTGGAAGCCGAATATTGATCATGTGGCAGACCGCGCCGACGCTAGGCACGGCAAAATAAAGCTCGAGGTGCCTGAAGCTGTTCAGCGCCATCGTGGCGACCCGGTCGCCAGATTGCACGCCGGCGTCAACAAGCGCATTGCAAAGTTTCATCACCCTGGTATGGATTTCACCGTAATTCGTGCGGTGTTCGAACGGCGTGGGCATCTTCGTATCAGGGTTTGGAGCACCTGGCAGCAGTGAAACGACCTCAACGTGCGGGAATAATTGTTTTGCTCGCTCGAGCATGAGTGGAATGGTGAGTGGGTAATCCATCATTGTGGATTCAAGCATGAACGCCTCCTTTTTTTGGTGGCGGTATCATAACTTTTTTTGTGACGTTCAAGCGTGAATTACAACCCAGGTTTTGGGGTCAGTAAAACTTGTCCCCCTCGAGCCAGCATGACTGCCAACATCAACAAGAATCCTGCGAGGGCAGTTCCACCCTCGAGTCTCGAGATCAGCACAGCCATGATGGTGAGCGTCAAAATGGCACTAAATGGCACGCCGCCAAGTTTGACAAATCTTTTGAGTTTAAAAATCTGGTGTAATGCAAGAAAAAAAGCGCCAAGAGCCATCGTGGCTAATCCAATAAAGCTCGAGCAAACCGTCAAAGCCCCGCAAGCGGGAGCAATGCCTTGTCCACCTTTAAAGCCGTGCCAGATTGGGTAGCAATGCCCCAAGGTAGCAGCCGCAGGAGCAAACCACAGCATCTCGCTCGAGATAAGTGATGCCACAAATGCCGCCAATGCGCCTTTCAGAATATCAACCAGCATAATTCCAATGCCGACAGCGACTCCAAATTGCCGCATCATGCCGCTGGTGCCTGCAAAATCGTTGTCGCGCACATCATGACCCTTTGACCTCGAGTAAATGATGCTCGGCGAGACTGCGCCAATCAGATAAGCGACAACCAATGCCAGCAGGCTCGAGATCATTTTTAAAGTGTACTATTTGAGTTGTGAATTCTCGAGATTTTAGGTTGGCTTACCTTGAAACCATCTACAATACCGCCGCGTACCGATTTATGCTCTCGAGTACCGATCAAGGACTTGGGTTGTACGATGGGCGGCGTTTTAGCATCCTGACCGCAGCCAACCCTTTCAGCCAATCACGTTCCGATCTCGAAAATGCTGCCCGCAACGAACAGCTAAAACTCGAGCTTGAGAAACTAGGTTTTGAGTTCGATTGGAGTTACGGCGAACAAGCCGATCAAAGCTGGCGTGAGGACGGCTTCGTGATTTTTGATGCGCCGCTTAAGGTCACGCTCGAGTTGGCTCGAAAATTCGATCAGAATGCCATTTTGTACGGCGAGGAGTCTAAAGTGGCTCTGGCATGGTGCGACAATGAAGAACTTGAATGGTTTTTTCCCCAACTTCAGTTAGACTGATCTCTCGGAGGTCTTCATGGTGAAGTTATTGTTGGGAACGGTGGCGCTGGTTGGAGTTCTCGGTTTTGTAGCCTGTAACGCTGGTGGCGATCCTAAACCGCCTGTTTTGGCAGATTGTCCAGCAACCATTACCATCGGCGCTGGAAATGTCTACTCCTTTCCAAGTTGTCAACTTAAAGTCGGCTCGAGCATTATTATTTCTGCTTCAGGACAACATCCTTTGATCGGTAAGGGAAGTGCTCCGTTGATTTCAGACACCAAAACCACAGATTATTCGTTTACGGCAACGGCGTCAGATGTTGGTAAAACCTTCGATTACCAGTGCTCCATTCATGGTCCGAGCATGTCAGGCTCGATTAAAGTCGTCGCTGTAATGTAAATCTTAGGGTCTACTTCTCGAGTACACTGATTTCATGCACGCCAAAATCATTCTGTCCAACATTTTAACGCTTCATCCCTCGCACCCTCGAGCTTCGGGGGTGCTTGTGATTGAA
>JANMUC010000496.1:0-1697 GCA_031391225.1 Deinococcales bacterium | reverse complement strand
TGCAAGCTTTGCCGCTCGAGAACGTCCCAATACCGCCAAAGGCAGCCCCGTGAACCGCATTATGTCATCGTGGTTACTTGGCAGCTTGGTCTTGTCCTTGCTGGTGGTTCTGGCATTCGCAGTGGCGCAAAACGTACCAGCACGAACCCCGCCAGAGGGTCTGCCGAACGCCTCGAGCGTTCACGCTGTGATTCTTCAAGCGGCAACTCGAGCGGGGATTGCCACGCTGATTGATGGTTGGTTGCGAAATTCGAGCAACAAAACCAAGCGTCTGATCGGCGCGGTTCAAGTGTCTCGAGATTCAGCGAGTTACGAAGTGATTGGCTCCCGAGGGGTTGAGATCGTGTACACGGCGGTGATTTCCTACGCGGAATAATGTCCCCAGAATCTGGAAGCCAAGACGGTTAGACCCCGACACGCTCGCCTTTGCGCTGGGTTTTGGGGCGATCATCGTGAGCGTGTTCATCTGGCTTAACCCGACGCTGCTCGAGATTATTGGTGCTCGGCTTGGGTTTGATGTTCTGGAATCGTCCAGCGCGATTTGGGGATTGATCGGTTTGGTATTGGGCTTGACCACGGTTTTCATGCGTTCATCAAAGGCAAAATCGAAAATCATGCTGGTCGGAGTGGCGTACTGGACGTTTCTGGCAGCAAGTTTTTTGCTTGCCAGTCCAAGTCAACCCATTATCGCTACTGGCTTTGCGATCTGGAGCGCGATGTTGAGCGTTCTCGGTTACTGGCGCTCATGGGTGTGGGCATGAGCGATGGGGTCATCGTTGGCATTGTCACTGGTTCGGTCACACTTCTAGTCACGTTGTTCGGTGGTGTTTTTAAGAACAGGGAAATGCGACTTTCAGGCAACACAAACGAACAAACACGGTTTTTTGATCGACTCGAGAAAGACCTTGAGGCAGCACGGGCGGACGTAAAAGACCGTGATGCGCGAATCGAGAAACTCGAGTCTGATGTGTTTGAACTGCGGTTGACCATCCAAAGATTGCTTTTGAAGACCACAATCGAAATCAAGCCAGGGGGTGAATCAACTTGAGCAAAGGACTCCTCAATGCACAGCGGCTCAGTGGTTCAGAGTTCCTCAAGAAACTCGAGGATTACGGGTTTAAATCCAGAGACGCGCACAACCTGGCGGCGTTTTGCATGGAGCACGCGCATTTGTTCCGCATTGAGAGCAGCAAACTCAAAACCACCTTAAAGAACCACACTCACGGGGTGGGCATGATCTTTCAAATCCGCGAAGACCTCGAGATCATTGTCGGCGTGACCCTCGAGCGAGACGCGAACGAGTATTTCTTGCGTGAGTTGGCGGGTAAACCATGAGCAACCCAATCAAATTGCGCCGCAAACCAGCAACACTTGACCTCGACGTAACCGCAGGCGATGGTTTCCCGCTCGAGTTTAGAAGCGCCATTGATTTGACTGGTTATGCCGTGCAGGTAACGGCACGCCGCGATGCCGATTTGAGCAGTGTCAAACTCTGGGATTTGAGCACGGATAACGCTCGAGTGACCATCACAGCCCTTGGCGGGATACCCGCGAAATGGGCGATTCGATTTGTGCTCAACCCTACCGAAACCCGCGCTGTTGTCGGCGGGTTGGTTTGGGACATGCAACTGACGCCCCCAGCACCAAACAATATCCCAAGAACTTATGTGACTGGCGAGGTTCGCGTTGTGCGCGAG